>JBEPVC010000102.1:0-7333 GCA_041691235.1 Chitinophagaceae bacterium | reverse complement strand
GGAGTTTCAATAAAAATTTGTGTGCATTTTATTTTAGCCGAGTCTTCTTCAAGCTGCTTTATTTTTTTATTTCTTTCGACATTATCAATGGGTAAGTAGCCAACAAAATTAAAATGTTGCCCGTTTAAACCACTTGCCATTAATGCGAGTAATATTGAATTTGGGCCAACAAGTGGTTTTATAATCACACCCAATTTTTGAGCTTCATTTATTAATAATTGACCGGGATCTGCAATACCGGGACAACCTGCTTCGCTAATAATCGCAATGTTTTTTTCTTCTTTTATTTTTTGCCTGAAAATATTTATTTGATCAGCTTCCACATTATGAATTGAAAACCATTCATAGTCATCAATTACTATTTCTTTATTCATGCTTTTAAAAAAACGGCGGGCGGTTCTTTCATTTTCTGCAAAAATTACCTGGCAGTTTTTTATTGCTTCCATTACGTACGCAGGAATTGTTTCAATCGCATTGTCAGACAAAAAAGAAGGGATAAGATAGATCATTTAGATTTATTTTTCTTTTCCTGAAGACTAATCGTAGCGGCAATTACCGCATAACCGGGTGCAAATATCCAACCTACAACAATTAGTGCATGCATTAAATAAAATACCATTCCATTGCCAATCGCAAGGCCTTTGTGATTATTAATAAAATCTACGCTTTCTGAAGTTGACAGCCCCTTATGCTTGCTGGTATAGTCCACCATGGAAAATCCTAAAAAGAAAAATTCCACCAATAAAGCCAAAACCGGCGTTGCCCATCCAACTACCGGTACAAATGATAAAATTAAGATAGATACAGAATAAACTGTTTGCCAAAGTGCGTTGCGTAAGGCAATTCCGATTCCCCTCGATATGTCGTTTAAAAATTTTTTTAAATTAAACGGGTAAGGAAGATTGTACATAATGGCTTCTGTTTTTTCACTGAGCCATACAAAAACCGGTGAGCCAATAATCAGGAATAAATATTTGAACCATGAAAAATAAAAAAGCATTAGTATAAGCTGTAAAATTATTTGCCCGAAAATAAAAAAAAACTTAAGCCAGCTTCCCTGCTCTTTTTGAATCCAGATTTTTAGTCCTGTTTTTGAAAAAAAATAATCAATAACATGCGCGGAAGATTGCCAAAAAATATAGATGCCGAAAACAAAAAGAATAGCATAAATAATTCCGGGAATTATAATCCATTTCCAAAGCTTGTTTTTTACAATAAAGCTATGCGCCTTAAAATAAGCTTGTATAGCTATAATAATTTCTTCAAGCAAAACAATTAATTATAGAATTATTATAAATGATGTAAACGAATATAATTTAGTTTAACACCTTTGTAAAGTTTAATTTAAAATTTTTGATTCAGGATTTATTTCATGTTTGGGTTTCTTAAATAATTTTTATGAAAAAAATTCCATTGTCGTTTTATTCGCGTAAAGATGTTGTGCAAATTGCAAAAGAATTAATCGGAAAAATAGTCGAGACTAATATTGATGGAAACATCACTTCCGGAAAAATTGTTGAAACTGAAGCTTATGTTGCCATCATCGATAGAGCTTCACATTCTTTTGGTAACAGGCGCACGGCCAGAAATGAGCACATGTATTCAAAGCCAGGCACCGCTTATGTTTACATTTGCTATGGCATTCACCAAATGCTTAACATTGTCACAAACGATAAGAATATTCCTGATGCAGTTTTAATTAGAGCAATTGAGCCGCTGGATGGAATTGATGTTATGCTTAAAAGAACCGCTAAAAAAGAATTGGATAAAACACTTACGCGTGGGCCTGGAAATGTTGCTAAAGCTCTCGGAATTTTTAAGCATCATTCAGGCTTGCATCTTTTAGATAATTCGATTTATCTCACAGACAGCAAAGACAAAATGAATGATGCCCAAATAGGCGTAAGCGCAAGAATTGGTGTTGAAGGAGCCGGCGCAGATGCTTTGCTTCCTTACCGGTTTTATTTGAAAGGCAACAAATATGTCAGCGGAAAAAATAAGTAGAAACCATTCCTTTTTTCCCGAAAAATTCTTCGGTTTTCATTTCATCTTTTTCCTTTATATCAATTTTACAATGCTTAAATTTGCAACTTAATTTTTTAAAATAAAACATTCAATTATGAGCACAGTAAAAGTTGCTATTAATGGTTTTGGCAGAATAGGACGCCTTGTTTTCAGGCAAATTTATAATATGGATGGAATTGAGGTAGTGGCAATTAATGATTTAACTACCCCGAAAGTATTAGCACATTTATTAAAGTATGATAGTGCACACGGAAGATTTGATGGAGAAGTTAAAAGTACCGATAACTCAATTTTGGTAAACGCCGAAGAAATTAAAATATATGCACAAAAAGATCCTGCACAAATTCCCTGGGGAAGCCATAATGTTGACGTGGTAATAGAAAGTACGGGATTCTTTACTGATAAAGATAAAGCAGAGGCACATATTAAAGCAGGAGCAAAAAAAGTAATTATATCTGCACCGGCAACAGGCGATTTAAAAACTATTGTATTTAATGTGAACCATCAAATACTTGACGGAACTGAAACAATTATTTCATGCGCCTCATGCACTACCAATTGTCTTGCTCCAATGGCTAAAGTGTTAAACGATAGTTATGGTATTGTTGCAGGCCTCATGACTACCATACACGCCTACACGAACGACCAGAATACATTGGATGCGCCGCATCCCAAAGGTGATTTAAGAAGAGCAAGAGCCGCAGCAGCCAATGTTGTTCCTAACAGCACCGGTGCGGCAAAAGCTATAGGCCTTGTATTACCTGAGCTAAAAGGCAAACTAGATGGTGGCGCGCAAAGAGTACCTGTTATTAGTGGTTCTCTTACAGAATTAACAACTGTCTTGAATAAAAAGACCACCATTGAGGAAGTGAATGCCGCTATGAAAGCTGCTGCCAACGAAAGCTTTGGTTACAACGAAGATGAAATTGTAAGCACAGATGTTATTGGTATTACCTACGGTTCTTTATACGATGCCACACAAACGAGAGTTATAACCGTTGCGGATACTCAATTAGTAAAAACAGTAAGCTGGTACGATAATGAAATGAGTTATGTTTCACAGCTAGTGCGTACCGTAATTTATTTTGAAAACCTGTCCAAGAAATAAGACACAATTATTAATTGGATACACTGGCTTGGTAAAATAAGATTTATTTTATTTTTTCTTAAGCCCTCCAAGATAATTTTCAATTGCAGAAACCATGCTTGGCATTTTGGGCTGGGGAGCAATAATATCGGGGCGCAGACCGGCAGCAGCTACGGCTTTTCGGGTATTATCTCCAAATGCACCGATCATAGTTCCGTTTTGTTGAAATGAGGGAAAATTTTCAATAAAGCTTCTTACACCGAGCGGAGTAAAAAAGCAAATGATATCGTATTTATTGTTTGCTAAAACATTTTTGACATCGTTTGAAATAATCTCATACAATACCGGTATGGCATACTCGCAGTTATTTGCAATAAGCCAGTTGGTAATTTCGCTGTCAAATGATTGTGAGCATGGATATAAAAAGCTTTCCTGCTCTTTGTGTTTATTAATCACTTCAAAAAGACTCTTATTAGTGCCGTCAGCACCATAAAACACTTTACGCTTTCTATATAAAATAAATTTTTGGAGATACAAGGCAACCGCTTCTGTTATACAGAAATATTTTGTGTGTTGGGATATGTTGATTTTTAATTCATCACACGTTCTAAAAAAATGGTCAATAGCATTGCGGCTTGTAAATATTACTGCTGAAAACGCCGGAATCTCAATTTTTTGCTTACGGAATTCTTTTGAAGATATAGGCTCAACCCTTATGAATGCATGAAAATCCAGCTTAACATCATATTTTTTTGCCATTTCAAAATATGGGGATTTTTCGCCTTCCGGCCTGGCCTGTGTAATAAGAATGTTTTGGAGTTGCTTCACTTTTTTGATTCCGGGTAGTGCAGATTTTATATCCATAATTAATAAAACACGTATTGCGCAAAGTTATGATTTTTTAGATGAATATATTTTAAAGCATATCCTTTATTGTTTCTACAGTCCTGAAATTCAGGTTTAGATTAAATAGTCTATTACAACCTTATAAATAATGAGGAAGGGAATTACTTCTACGCTGGCTATATAAATTATAAAATGAAATGGCTGAAGCGGAAATTTGAATTCAAGAAGCCCATACGTTTTTACATATCTTGAAAGAAAAAACAATCCTAACAACAACAGCGAAAACGAGGTGGTATAATTTACCCATTGAGGCATAGCGAAAGCAAGTAAAATGATAAAAGGCACCAGTACAATTCCAACAATTTTATTCACAAGAAAAATAACGAAAATATAATTATCAGTTGCCTGCTGCATTCCGCTCATCCAGCCCATAAGCTTGAGTACGCAATATTTCGCAAAATATAACAAGCCAATACCAACTATACAAAAAGGTAATAGCAATTCATTGCTTATTAACCTTGGTGGATGATAGTGTTTAAAAAGCAGCCACACATAAATGCCAATGCTTATGTTGAAAAAAACATTCAGAATAAACGAGGGTTGTTTTGCCTGTATCAGCTGATCGGTTAACTGTGTTTGCCTGATAGATGTATTAAAAAAAACCCTGAAAAGATTATTAAAATAATTTCTGTAAAAAGTTTTAAACAGGCCCAAAATAAAAACAATAAAACATACTGTGTAAAATAAAAACTCCTTCCCCTCCATTTCTTTTTTTTCAGCAACAAAAAAAACAGGCGAGTCTTTTACATTAATAAATTTATTAGAAGAAAGTAAGCTATCCTCAATTGAATGATACGTTTTAATTTTCGGAAGTGGAATTGCTGCCAAAGTATCAGAAGTTGTTTTAGCGCTATCCCGCGAAATGGAAACTAATGAATCACTGGAATGCGGTTTCAATGAATCTTTCTGCTGTGAATATACATTTACAGTAAAGAAAACTTGTATACACAAGCCGAAAAAATATCCAATCGTTTTCAATTTCATTCCAAATGATTTCATATTCATCAATCAAAAATAATTTATATAGCCAAAATGTATTTTAGAAGAATTACGAATATCAAATTTCACATCGTTTCTTTTTCCTATTGCGTAGCTAAGATTAAGCAAACCAAATTTGGTTTCAAATTCAAGGCCTATTCCGCCGCTGATAAAATTGTTTGTAAAATTGTTTGAGCTAAATTCTGTTTTAGTGAATCCTGCATCAGAAAATCCAAAGAAGTAAGAATTGATTCCTGTAAGATACCGGTATTCCAAAGTAAATACTGCGTACCGGTTAGCGTAAATACTTTCTTCATCAAAGCCACGCAGCAATTTATATCCGCCTATTTGAAACAATTCATTTCTGAAAACCTGTGGGCTCTGATACCAGCCCACATTCGCAGCGGTTTTAAGTGTGCTGCTTTTTCCCAAAGGAATAAAATGCTCCGCTGATGCCTGGAATCGCAAGCGGTACGTTTTCAATTTTATTGTATCATATAATGAGTTAAAATCAAAGCCTGGATTAAATGGATCTTTAAGATTTACAATGTCATTGTTTTTAGTAACTTTTCTTACGCCCGCTGTGGCAGTTATTTCAAAGTCATTCCCTTTTCTCGGGTTAGGGCGATAGTTAGTATTAATAAAACTATAGCTAATGCCGAAGTTGCCTGAACCCACATCAATATCAGGGGGTAAAGTTCTTGTGCTTAATACCCGATTGGTATCAACACCCCCCGAAAGTAAATAGCTGTGCTGATTCTGATAAAATATTTTTCCCGATTGATTGGCTGACAAAATATATTGAATCCCGATAATTCCATTTAACTGCAGATAAGATGAATCTCTTTTTAGTAAATCAAAACTAAAATCAATACCAAATAAAGTATTAAAAATATACGGATGATTATATCCTAAATTCAATCTTGGAGATTGCGGCTGAAGCTGCTGCCAGTTTACTAAAATATTTTCACCTGAACCCAGCGCATTTTTAAGATTAAGGTGTACGTCGCCCGTCACTTGTGTTTTACCGGTTGTAGTATTGCCGGGCAGGAAACCAACAAGCACATTTATCTCGCTGCTTCGTTTTGGTTGAAGATATAAGTTAAGTATTGAGCCGCTGCCAAGCATCGTTATATCCCACGCCTGCTGCTCTTGTATGTATGGAAGTTCCTTCAGGCGACTGCTTACATTTTTCAATTTTTGATTATTGTAGATGATGCCATTCGTTATCCCGAGATAATTTTGCAGAAATATATTTTTAATTTTTGCTTTCCCATAAACACGTATGCTGTCGATGTGATAAAGAGGGCCTTTATTCAATTTTAAATCGCCCTTTATTTTATCGCCGTCTATTTCAACATTATCGAGCGAAACTTCCGCAAATGGATAACCGGTGTTCTCATAATAATTTAAAATTCTTTCTTCCTGCTGTTGCAAAAGCGAAAAATCATTTTTCTTATTATTAAATTGTTTTGCATTCCATCCAATGTCATCCAGCAATTTTTTATCAACACTATCCGCATTTATTTGTACCCATTTATATTGCTCTCCTAAATAAACTTTAATCCTCGCTTCCGTTGAATCATAAAAAACAGAATCAATTGACGCCGCAGGAAATCCTTTAGCCAAAAGAGTTGCAGGAAGAGTATTTAAATAAACAGAAGCAAGTTCTTTTCCATCAAAAGATGATTTAATACCCAACTTCTCTAAAACGTACGAAGTATCTTTGCCGGAAAGAAGGTAATGAACTGTGTATTTTTTTTGAGAAAAAATATTTGCATTGAATAAAAAAATAAGCATAAAAAAGAGAAAAAAAATGCGGATAAAATATTTTTCTTTTACTGCTTTCATATTAATTCGCTCAAATCTAAAATGAAATTCTGAAAACGATGCGTGAATAAGTAACCCGCAAGTAAAATCTATAATCTTTGGCAGGCATTTATCTTCATATTCCATTTTGCAAGCAGGCATGTTATTATTGCAATTTTCATTTTTCCACATCGCTCAATTTAAAAGCAGAAATGGTTGATGCGTTAAAAAAAGAAATTGAGCTCTCTGCATTTGAAAATGAAATTATCGAAACTGTTTATTTTGGTGGTGGCACTCCAAGCCTCTTAACGCAAAATGAAATTGTTTATTTGCTGAATACGTTACAAAAAAAATTTATTGTTGGCAGCGCTGCAGAAATTACTCTTGAAGCAAATCCTGATGATATAACTTCTGAAAAATTATTTCAATGGAAAACGGCTGGCATTAACAGGTTAAGCATCGGCATCCAATCTTTTAAAGAAGAAGATTTACAATGGATGAACCGTGCGCATAATTCAACTCAGTCAC
>JBEPVC010000101.1:0-7351 GCA_041691235.1 Chitinophagaceae bacterium | reverse complement strand
AATATGATACACTTTATAAAGCGCTTGAAAAGCTTGAGAAAGATAATCCATCTTTAATAACCTCCGATTCACCAACACAAAGAGTTGGTAACAGTCTTAATAAAGAATTTGTAACGGTTTCGCATCTTGTGCCGATGCTTAGTCTTGAAAATAGTTATAATCCACAGGATCTTTTTGATTGGGATAAAAGAATAAAAGGGCTCGTGGACAACGAAATTATAGAATATAGTGCCGAGCCAAAATTTGATGGGGCAAGCATTTCATTAATTTATGAAAAAGATATTCTTACAAGAGGAGCTACGAGGGGCGATGGAATTGAAGGAGATGATGTTACTCTTAATATTAAGCAAATTGGTTCAATCCCTTTATCGGCCAGGTTTTCTGATTATGGCATTGATATGATTGAAATACGTGGCGAAGTATTAATGACAAAAGAAAATTTTCGTCAGTATAATTTAATGCTTGCCGAAGATGGAATTGCACCGCTGGCTAATCCGAGAAATGCTGCCGCGGGTTCATTGCGAATGAAAGATCCTGCATCGGTAAGAAAAAGAAAATTAGAAGCAATTTTATACCACATAAGCTTTGTAAGGCTAAACGCAAAAGGATTGAAGAAAAATCCTGAATTATTAAAAACCCATGCAGGCTCTTTACAAATGCTTTTCGAGCTCGGATTTAAGACCCCGGTTCATGAAAAGAAAGTATTGAAAAGCATTGAGCATGTAATTGATTTCTGCGCAAATTTTGAAGTTAAAAGAGATGACCTTCCCTACGAAATAGATGGGATAGTTATAAAGATCAATAATGTGGAACTGCAACAGCAAACCGGCAGTACATCTCATCATCCGAGATGGGCCATTGCATATAAATTTAAGGCGAGACAGGCAACCTCAAAATTAATTAAAGTTGAATTCCAGGTCGGGCGCACCGGCTCCGTTACACCCGTTGCAAAAATTGAACCCGTGTTTATAAGCGGGGTTACGGTTACTTCTATTTCACTTTTTAATGCCGATGTAATTAAGGAAAAAGATTTGCGTATAGGCGATACAGTTATAGTCGAGCGGGCAGGAGATGTTATTCCTTATATCGTGAAGCCACTTACTGAAATAAGAACAGGGAAGGAAAAGAAAATACAATTTCCTTCAAACTGCCCGGTATGCGGAGATCCCCTGGTAAAGCCTGCCGACGAAGCGGTATGGAGATGTATAAACATAAACTGCGAGGCCCAGGTGGTTGAACGCATTATACATTTTGTAAGTAAAGACGCTATGGATATAAAAAGTCTTGGTGAAGCTAATATCCGCAAATTTTATACTCTTGGTTTATTAAAAAATATTCCTGAAATTTATTCGCTTGATTATGAAAAAATTGGAAATCTTGAAGGATTCGGACAGAAGTCAATTGATAATCTTCGTCTAGCCATTGAAAATTCCAAAAAACAAAATTTAAAAAGATTAATTTTCGGATTAGGAATAAGATATGTTGGAGAAGCTACCGCCAAAACTTTGAGTAAAAGCGTGGATAATATTTTTGATCTTCAAAATTTTTCGCTGGAAGATTTGCAAAAATTAAAAGACATCGGCAGCAAAGTTGGAGAAAGTATTTTCGAATTTTTTCATAACGGGGACAATATAAAAATGCTTAGAACCCTTTCTGCTATTGGGTTAAACGAAAAAGGAGATAAGGCTGAAGAGATAACAGGAAAACTTTCGGGTCAAACATTTTTATTTACAGGTACGCTACCAACTTTAAAAAGAAGTGATGCAGAAAAATTAGCGGAAGATAACGGTGGTAAACTTCTTTCTTCAGTAAGTAGTAATTTGAATTATCTTGTAGCCGGGGAATCGGCAGGAAGTAAATTGGAGAATGCAAAAAAAATAAAGACAATAAAAATAATTAGCGAAATAGATTTTTTAAATATGATACAAACTTAGTTTTGTAACTTTATTTTAAACCTTTAGTCATGATTAAAAAAAATAACGGCGAAATTTGGAAACAACTTCAGTTTAAAGGATGGAAGCAATTGAGAAAAAAATATGCTATCTCATCACGCGGTCGCGCTGCAAGCTATTCAGAAAATGTACTAGCTGACGGAAAATTATTGGAAGGTTCGCTTACATCCGGCTATAAAACGCTGAACCTGCATATCAATGATAATAACGGCACGATCTATTTTCACCGCGAAGTAGCAAAACTTTTTAATAAAAAAAATTCTCCAAAAGATCGCTTTGTTATTCACCTTAATCATAACAAAACAGATAACAATTCAAAAAATCTGAAATGGGCGTCCCAGGAGTCCGTAAGTACACACCAACAGAAAAGCCCGGAAAAAATAGCTTACAAGAAAATTCAAAATACAAGGAAGGAAGGGCTTAAGCTCACCTCATCCCAGGTAAAAGCAATTAAAGAAGCTATTGGCAACCCGCGCCGCAAGCTTACTTTCAAGCAGATTGCAGACAAATATAAAGTGAGCGAAATGACTATTTATAGAATAAAAAGTGGCGAAAACTGGAGCAATGTAAAGTAATAATTTGCAGTTGCCTTTTTCCCAATTTGTATTTCTATGATCCAATTGTCAACCATAAGTTTTTTAAAAAAACTTAAAAAAAATAATAATAAACCCTGGTTTGAAAAACATCGCGAAGAATATCTTTCTTCTAAAAGTGATTTCGAAAATTTTGTTCAACAACTTATCAGCACCTTATCAATCTTTGATGGCGATATAAAAGAATTGCAACCTAAAAACTGTACGTTTAGAATTAACAGAGATATTCGTTTTTCAAAAGATAAGACTCCTTATAAAACCAACATGGGCGCCTCTTTTAACAGGGGCGGGAAAAAATCTATTTTTGCAGGATATTATTTTCATCTCGAGCCGGGAGAAAAAAGTTTTGCTGGTGGCGGCCTGTGGATGCCTATGCCCGCCGACTTAAAAAAATTACGCCAGGAAATTGATTATTGTCTGCCTGAATTTTCAAAAATTTTAAGTGCGCCATCATTCAAGGCTCAGTACAATAATATCACTATGGAGAAAGATCAAATGCTTGTTAATGTGCCGAAAGGTTACGACAAGGGAAATCCTGCTGCAAGATTTTTGAAATTGAAAAGTTTTACTGCAATTAAGAATATTCCTGACCATCAACTTACCAGTCATGATTTAGCGAGAGATGCAGGCAAAATCTTTAAAGCATTAAATCCTCTTGTAAAGTTTATTAACCGGGCGCTTGAATAAACGAACATGGCTGAATAAATTTTTTACCTCAGATCTTTTGTAAAACAAAACGGCCAGTGATAAAAATCACCGGCCTTGCTTACCTCTGAAACCACAAGAAAAATTTCAAATTTTTTCCTGATAATGTTTTGAAAGAGGATATTAATCTTATTGATTAAAAAACTAAATTAAAGCTATTGGGTTGTGTGAGTGGTCTTAAATGATAGGAAAAGGAAAAGCTAGAATGGGCTGCTAAAATAATAATAATTTCTAATAAAAAGAACTTTCCTTCATTTTAATTCGAATATTTTCGTAATTCCTGTGACGCAAACCGGTCAATTTTTTTTATTTTGTAATTATACCACCATTTTGGAGTAGTTTTTTTCATGATGGTATCAATGGTTCTCATACCAAATAAATTCCAGGCCCCTTTTGCTTTTCCGCCTAATGAGCTTTGCAGCGCACGAAGACTCATGGCGAATCCGCTGTCGAGATATTCCATATGGTGCCAATAGCCTGCCGGCATAAATAAAGTATCTCCGTGATCAAGAATAACTTCATAACCTGAAGCGTATTTTAACGCCGGAAACTTTTCATAGTCAGGGTTGCCTGAATTTTGATTGTAGTTTGAAAAATCGGCCAGGCTTAGTACTTCAAAAGGTTTTCGATATAGTTTATGTTGCTCTTCGTGACGAAATAATAAAACTTTTTTTCTGCCTGCGAACTGCGTATGCAGAATATGTGAAAGGTCAATGTCAAAATGCATGTGAGTAATAGAGGTTTGACCGCCGGTAAATAACATCGGGTATTTTTTTACGTACCCTTTCATCAGGTCTTCAGGCCAATCAAAATCTTTAATAAGCTGCGGCGCATGATCGAAAATATTGAACAGGAAAATTCGCCAGGCCGCGGGACCTCTCTTAATCATATCAACATATTCGCCAAAAGTTTTATAATCGTCTGCAGTATTTATTGGAGTATACGCGTCGCTTTTCACATTGTTATACAACCCTACTTTTTTGTCACCTACCATTTCTTTAAAATAATCCCAGCTCCATTTATCATAGGCTGGCCATTGTTTTGCGAGATCCGTTATTATTAACGGCCTCTTGGGATGATAGTAATTCTTTTTAAAATCTTCAGGCCAAATACTTTCGACCCTGTCCACTGATTGTAGTTGCATTGAGAATCTATTAAAAACGCAAAATTAATTATTCCTGATTCTTTATCATCATGTAATTCTTAATAAGCCGATAATTTTTTTGAATTAATATCTTGCTTACAATTTCTCAAAAACTAATAAGTGTTAGTTTTGAAAAAATACGGCGTGAATGGCAAAAATAATTCCGGTTAAAAACGGCACAAAAAAAGATGTGATAACCAACAAGGCTTCTGCATTTTTTATGGAAAAAGGATTTACGGCAACCTCCATGCGCGATATCGCAGAAGCAATCGGCGTAGAAGCACCAAGCCTTTATAACCACATTGAATCGAAGCATGAAATTTTAAAGGATATATGTTTTGATATTGCGCGTTTATTTACCGGTCATTTAAAAAAAGTTGAGCTAAGCGGCGACTCCTTCCTGGCAAAAATCGAAAGTATTATACGTTTTCATATTTCTATGATGATAGAAAAATACGAGGCAGTGTACATTTCTGATCATGAATGGAAGCATTTAACCGAGCCTTTTTTAAGCGATTTTAAAAACCAGCGTCGAAACTACCGGTCAAGGTTGGCTGCACTTTTACAAAAAGGAATTGATAATAAAGAAATAAACCCAATCAACCCGTATGTAGCAGTACTTACTATTTTATCTGCTATAAGCGGAATAGAAAGCTGGCACAGGTCGGGTAAAAAGATTTATGCAGAATCACTGGAAGAAAATATGGTTCATATACTGATTGAAGGTTTAAGAAATCAACCTAGAAAATCTGCTGGCAAGGCATTGAAGAAAAAAAGCCAATCAAAAATTATATCACTTACGACTCTTAAACCAAGTCTAAAAAAATAAAAGTTGGCATTACATTTTCATAAGCTTACAGTAAAAAATATACAAAGAGAAACCGAAGATTGTGTTTCCATAGCATTTGATATTCCGCCCAAACTTGAAAAAGATTTTTTGTTTAAGCAAGGACAAAATATTACAATCAGGTTTAAAGTTGACGAAGAAGAGATAAGGAGGTCTTATTCCATTTGCAGCAGCCCTGCAGAAAATGAATTAAGAGTTGCAGTAAAGAAAGTTTTTAACGGCGCTTTTTCGAGTTATGCAAACGAGCAGCTCACAGAAGGCAACATGCTTGAAGTGTTGCCGCCAACAGGAACTTTCTTTACAGAAGTAAATGCAGCAAACAAAAAAGATTATGTTTTTTTTGCCGCGGGAAGTGGAATTACACCGGTAATTTCTATTATAAAAACAATTTTGAATACTGAGCCTGAAAGCTCCGTTACTCTTGTATATGGTAACAGAACTGTGTCTTCAGTTATTTTTAAAGAAAATCTTGAAGCCCTGAAAGATAAGCATCTGCAGCGTTTCAGGCTCATTCACATCTTAAGCCGTGAGAGAACTGAAGCTAACCTTAATTATGGGAGAATAGATGCGGGGAAATGTAACCAGCTTTCAAAGCTTATAAATTTTAATTCTATTGATGAATTTTTTATTTGCGGGCCCGAACAAATGATTTTTACAGTAAAAGAATTTTTAGAAAATAGCGGGATAAATAAAAATAAAATTCATTTTGAATTATTCACTACACCAACAAGAAAGAATACAAAAGTTTTTACAACAATAAAATCACTCTCAGAGGAAGGCTGTGCAATCACAGTAAAGTTTGACGGGAGAAGCTTTGATTTTAATCTTGATTACAACAGCAATAATATTCTTGATGCTGCATTGGCACAAGGGGCAGATCTTCCTTTTGCATGCAAAGGCGGCGTTTGTACTACCTGCAAAGCAAAGCTTATTGAAGGAGAGGTTGAAATGGAAGTTAACTATGGTTTAGAACCGGATGAGGTAAAGGCAGGATTTATTTTGACTTGTCAATCTCATCCAAGAAGTAAAAAAGTAGTGATCGATTTTGATATGAAATCATAAAAACTAACAGTCGTTAGTTTTTTAAAAATGCATTTCTTAACTTTATAGAACGAAAATTCAATGTTATGGCAACTGAAGAATTACAAAAAATATTTGATGATAAAGTTTCGCAGGAAATAAAAATTGAACCGAAAGACTGGATGCCTGATGATTATAGAAAAACATTGATTCGCCAAATAAGCCAGCATGCGCATAGCGAAATTGTTGGTATGCTTCCTGAAGGAAACTGGATTACAAGAGCACCGTCATTAAGACGTAAAGCAACTTTATTGGCAAAGGTTCAGGATGAAGCAGGACATGGATTATACTTGTATTCTGCCGCTGAAACAATGGGCATCACCAGAGTAGAAATGGTCGATCAGTTGTTGAACGGTAAAGCGAAATATTCTTCCATCTTTAATTATCCAACTTTAACATGGGCCGATATTGGTGCGATTGGGTGGCTCGTTGATGGTGCAGCAATTATGAACCAGGTTCCGTTATGCCGTGCATCTTATGGTCCTTATGCACGTGCAATGATAAGAATCTGTAAAGAAGAAAGTTTTCACCAAAGACAGGGATTTGAAATTTTACTCACGCTTTGCCGTGGTACAAAAGAGCAAAAAGAAATGGCACAGGATGCATTGAACAGGTGGTGGTGGCCCAGCCTTATGATGTTTGGCCCAAATGATGATGCATCTCCACATACTGTACAGAGCATGCATTGGAAAATAAAAAGATTTACCAATGATGAGTTACGCCAAAAGTTTGTAGATATATGCAAAGAACAGTCAGATATACTCGGACTTACTATTCCAGATGTAGATTTGAAATGGAATGAAGAAACAAAGCATTACGATTTTGGCGAAATAAACTGGGACGAGTTCTGGAATGTGGTTAAAGGAAATGGTCCATGTAATAAAGAGCGTTTAGCCGATAGAGTTAGTGCACATGAAAACGGAGAATGGGTTAGAGAAGCTGCATTGGCTTATGCAAAAAAGAAAAGTAAAAAATCAGCCGCTTAAATTAAAAACTAATGAAAACAGATGAACCACTTTGGGAAATTTTT
>JBEPVC010000100.1:0-7445 GCA_041691235.1 Chitinophagaceae bacterium | reverse complement strand
AGCGGAAAAGATCCAAGCAAAGTTGACAGAAGCGCTGCATATGCAGTAAGGCACATTGCAAAAAATCTTGTTGCAGCAGGAGTTTGTGATGAAGTATTGGTACAAGTCTCTTACGCTATTGGCGTGGCACAACCCACAAGCATAAACGTAAATACGTATGGCACTTCTAAAATAAAATTGCCTGATGGTGAAATTGCTAAAAAGGTAGAATTACTTTTTGACCTCCGTCCATATTTTATTGAGCAACGCTTAAAGCTTCGCAATCCTATTTACAGTGAAACAGCATCCTACGGACACATGGGCCGCAAGAATGAAGTAGTAACAAAGACTTTTAATTTACCAAACGGTTCTCCTAAAATTGTAAAAGTTGAATTATTTACCTGGGAGAAGCTTGACTACGTTGATAAAGTAAAAAAAGCATTTGGTATAAAATAAATTCTTTTAAATAAATAGAAAGCCCTCAACAGAGGGCTTTTTGTTTGCAGTTAATTAAGGTAAATTTGAAATGTGAGACAGCAGCATAAAACTTTTACACAACAACATCGTCCAAAAAAAAATTTATTAATCGGCGGAATTGCTTCTGTTATTGAAGCCATGAAAAGTGGCGAACATCTTGAAAGAATTTATTTACAGAATACTATTTCCTCTGCTGACTCAGATGAGTTAAAGCGTGTTGCGTTGCAGTTTGAAGTTCCTGTAAACAAAGTTCCTTTTGAAAAAATAAGAAATTTTAATTTAGAAAATCATCGTGGGTGCGTTGCCGTTAGGTCTAAGGTTAAATACCAGAATTTGCAGGACGTAATTTCATTGATCGTTGAAAATGGTGAAATTCCTTTGTTATTATTATTGGATGGAATTACGGATATCAGGAATATTGGTGCTTTGGCCCGGACTGCCTTGTGCTGTGGCGTTCATGCAATTGTAATTCCAGAAAAAGGAGTGGGGGCTTTAAACGAAGACGCTATTACAACCTCTGCCGGAGCGCTTGAAAATATTTCTGTGTGTCGCGTTAAAAGCTTACACAATGCCATAGACGAAATTCATTTGAATGGTATAAAAGTTTTCGCAAGCGATATGAAGGCGAATGAAAATGTTTTTGAAATAAATTTTAAAGAGCCTTGTGCAATTATTATGGGAAGCGAGGATAAAGGCATTCAATCATCGTTGTATAAAGCCTGTGACAATCGCTTTAAAATTCCAATGCAAAATAATTTTGAGTCATTAAATGTTTCCGTTGCCGCAGGAATGATTTTGTATGAAGCAATGAAGCAAAGAATAAAATATTCCTAATCTTTGCTTTTTGGTTTATTTAGAAAATTTTATTTTTTTATTTTATGCATACGTTTGATACGCATGTTGTAATACGAAATTATAATAGCTGAACCAAAGAAAAAAAGCATATAAGCAAAGCAGATAAAAATTGATGTTTGCAGAGGTACATCTGTAAATGCAGCACCTACTGATAACTGGGTTGGGCGATAAGCTGGCAATAATTGAATGATAATTTTATTTCTGGCTTCCGAAAAGATGAGTGGATTTTGTAGCCAGCCGGCATCTATATTTGCTAACAAAATAACCATTAGTGTTCCTTCCAAAGCCCCATTAATTATACATCCAGCCAGCATTCCATAGCCACCATAAACAAGCCCGTTAAATAACATTCCCAGCAGCATTGACCAAAAATGAACAGGATGGAAAAAAAATTGAATAGAAAACCCAATTCCTAAAATCAGTAACACAATTATAAAGAATATTACACCCAACGCTGATACCATAAGCTCTGCAGGATTGTATCCGCAAATTACAAGCCTCCGATTAACATTTTTATATTGCTGAACGAGACTAAGGGAAACGAAAGAAGATAAAAATCCGATTGTTGCCATTGAAACAAATATCAATGACACGTTTGCTTCTGTAGCTTTTATCATTGTTTTTGTTGTAGCAATAGCAACTTCGAAAAATATTTGTCTTTTAGATGCTGTTAGCTGCACAATAAAAATAAAAAGAACAGGGATGCCTAATAAAAGAAGCAAAACTATTTTTTGACGTACAAGCATCCGAAAATGCATGATAAGGCTTGTAATAAAAAAATTCCATCTCATTGAATGCTTCCTTCTTTTAAAGTAAATACTTTATCAAATTGTTCTGAGTCGTTTAACAGATGTGTAACCATCACAATGCATTTGCCTTGATCTTTTAAATCGAAAATAATTTCCCTGAAATGTTGATATGTTGTCCAGTCAAAAGCTCCATAAGGTTCATCAAGTATAAGTATATCAGGTTCGTGAATTAATGCAAGTGAAAGATTGAGTTTTTGTTGAGTCCCGCCGCTTAAATGCTCAACCTGATAATGAAGATATTTTCTAAACCCAAGCTGATCCATTAATTCATTTCTTCTGGCTATCCATAGATGTTTGTTTTGGCTGGCCAAGCCATAGGCAGTTGCAAAATAATTGAAGTTCTCTTCTACAGTAAGCATAGAAAAAATGAGCGAATTTTGCGGACAATAACCAACTTTGCCATTCAGTATAACCATTCCTTTATCTGCATTTAGTTCACCGATAAGTATTTTCATCAGCGTGGATTTTCCGGCTCCATTTTCACCAACCACCGCATTGAGCGTACCAGCACCGATAGCAAAAGACACATTGCTTAATATTTCTTTTTTGCCATAAGATTTTGATATATTTTTTGCAGTAATCATGTTGAGTTTTTTAAACTGGTTATCAGCTATAATGCTGCGCTAATTGTTTAGGCTCTTCTTCATAAGTTAACCTTGGTCCTTTCCACAATCGTAAATAATTTCTAAAGAAGCTCATTCTTCCTTTTCCCTTTTTGATGAAAGTAGGTAAATGTATCCATGGAATTTTTGGGTTTTGATGATGTGCAAGATGTAAATTGAAATTCAGGTATACCAGGTTTAACCATAAAGGTATTTTGAGGTTATGAGCCCCGTTGATTATATTCCGTGGGCTGAAAGCATGGTTAACATAGTTCTGTGATGACCATAAAAATCCATGTATAACAAACAGAGTGAGCCATGATGTCCATTTAAGATCGAGAATAAAAAAAATAAAAACTTGAAAAATAATTGCCAAAAGACTTTCCCATCTTGAGTTTGCAACCTTATCTTTTCTGTCACTGCCTCTTAAAAAGCCACCAACTTCTTTTTGTGAGTAAAAAAAGCGGGTATAAATAAGCCGTGGCGCAATTGCAAATAATAATGTAGCAAGCCACAAAGAAAAATAGCCTAATCCAATCATCATTCCATATAATGTTTTATATCGCTGAAATTTATTCTGGTGTTCATAATAAAGATCCCACATCTCTTCATCGGTTCTGTTTTTTTTATGATGCTTTAGATGGCAGTGTTTAAAAAAAGTAAAAGGAGCAATAAATAAAGTGCTGAGCCATCGACCCATAATATTATTTACAAATTCATTTGAATTCACAATACCATGTTCTGCTTCATGAATAAGCGAATACACTGGCACCATAATTACTGCAAACAATAAACCAAATAGGAGAACCCATCCATAAGAATGTACATGCGAAGCAATCCATAATAAAACGAAATAAGCACAACTGCATAAAAAAGTTATTAGCAGATTAATTTTATCCGGTATTTTAAATTGTTCCTTATCCATTGTATAAACATTTATTATTTATTAATCATATAAGCCGCCACCTTTGAATAGACAAAAGATCTATCAGTTGCTAAAAGGTTAGCACTTAGGTTTTCATCTTTTACTATACTATTTTGTAATTCATCAGGCACTTCTCTTGGAATCATAAGGTTCCTAAAACATATTTTTGCGCCGGGCCTCGCCGTACGCACCACTTCAGTGAAAAGTTTTTTAGTATCCTCTATATTCATTAATTCGCAAATATTTGAAAGGCAAAAACCATCAATAGAAGCAAGGGGCATACTTTCCAGCCAATACTTTGTATCCCCGGTTATAAGTAGTATTCTGTCAACATTTTGTTTTATATGATCGTAATGTTCCGGGTGAAGATATAATGGAACCTCATTCTCACTATTATATTTACCGGTTAAATAAACAGAGAGAAAATAATTATTTTTTACAGGAATATTACACAGAGCTTTTCTTGCCCTGTTATAAAAACTTTCGGAAAAAGATTGAGCTCCATCATCAAAATGAAAATATTCAGCAACCAATCCTTTTTTTGCTAATCGTTTTTTATTAAACATTAGCCTGAAGATCATTTTCCATCTTTTATTATCCCAACGATCCTCATAAAATTTTTTCTGCTCAGTAAGTGACTTTAAGGATAAAAGCTTTTCAATCTTTTTTTTACCCTGCAATATTGATAGCATTTTACCGGCAACTTTTACAAACCCTTCAAATTTTCCATTAATAAGGATTCCTTTTTTAATCAACTTAATATTTGATTTCCAGAATAAATTTCCCTCTTCGGAAAGATCGTGCTGAATTTTTGAAAATAAACCCAACCGATCGCTGCATTCTTTTAATCCGAGTAATGAAATAAATTCCAGGTAATTCAGATTTTTGATACCTGCAATTTTAAATTCCATTACCCATGTTTGTGCAGGATTAATATCAACTGCATATATCTTTTCCGGATCATAAAGTAAAAAATTAAGTGTATTGCATCCGCCTGAAGTAATGGTTAATAAAGATTGCCCGGCTTTCATTTCAATAGCTTTTGCATCACTTTCCGGGTCTTCCCAATTAAGTGTAAAGATTAGATTTGATAAAGGCACCTGCCCGTTTATTTTACTCTTCATACTTCAGGAATTTAATTCCATAAACCGTTAGTATTAAATAAAGGCGCTTCTGTAATTCCATGTTTAAATGCCATTGAATATATCGCTTCCATTTTCCCGGGTGTAATATTTCCTTTACCCGTGGAATATGCTATTTTTTTATTTTCCAATGCAAGGACTATTGCTTCTAACACGCAACCATGAGCTATTTTTTTATCAGGAAAACTATATAGATCGGCGTGAAAATCGGGATTAAAATTATACCCGCCATTTACTATTCCCATGCCTCCGTAAAACATCCTTTCATGCAGATTACCCGGCAATTTACAATTCAGGTTTTTAGGATAGCCTGCATCACAAATAATCACATCTTGTTTACACAACCCGGGATTAAAATTTTCAATTATTGAGCTCGCAATGGCAATTATTATATCTGCTTGGGGAAGTAATGTTTCAACATCAGTAGAAGCTTTTGCATCAATTTTATTTTCTGACATTTTATTTTCCTGATGTAATAATATATTCTGCTGTCTTGCACAAAGAAGAAGTTTTTTTACTTTGCCAGAAAAATAACTAACACATGCTGAGCCAATATCTCCTGTTGATCCTATTATCAAAAGATTTTGTTCCGTCAATTCTTTTTTAAAAAACAAACAAGCTTTTTCCAGGCTTTTTGCAATATATGCTGCAGTTAGTGTATTGCCTGTTGTAAATTTTGTAAATGAATTTTCATTTAGTGAATCTACACGCCCTTCTAAAACAATTGATGTAAAGCCGCCAAGGGTCGCAACACCTGCCTGTAATTTTGAAGCGCATTCTGCAGCATCCCTTACTTTTGCTATATTGTTTTTCCAGTATTTTAAATTCAATTCGTCAGGGGAAATAAAAGTTTCAATATATTTTCCTTTGGCAATTCTACCGGTTATTGATTTTACTTCAATATCAAATAAGCTACGTGGCGGAAAATAAGAATATACTTCGGCAAGCTTCTCTTTTGGAATTTCAACATCATTTGAATTATTCCTCAAAAGATTTACAAAGCTGCTTATTTTTTGCCATGAATCCTGGTGGCCGATCAATGCAAATTCTACATGGGAAGTTGTGCTATCCATTCAATACTTTTTAATCCGGGTATTCCAATTCTATCCAAAGTTTTCAAGTATAAATTTATTGAGTTACCGCGCAGACCTTTAATGTCGAGACCAGCAGCATACAAAGAATTTTTCATGCACTCGCCCCTGCACACACCGCAATGCCCTTTTAAATCTACTGTTGCCGACCATTCAGCAAGTATAGTCATACAATCATTATGAATGTCTTCTACTTTTTGAATAAATCCGGCATAATCTTTATCAAGCTCTGCTTTCAAAATATCAATTGAATGTTCTATATGCTCTTCTTCTTCTTTTGAAATAGATAAAAATAATTGACCAATTTCATGATTTTGCAAGGCGGTTCCAACGTCTTTATACATTGATACTGCAAAGCATTCTAACATTACCTCCTGCATAATTATGCATCCAATAAAATCAGGCTTGTTTGCCCATCGCACAAAGCTTTCTCTTACATTTTTCCAATAATATCCATCCATATTAATGTTTACAGGAAGATTATACTTTTTAGCTAAATGAAGAAAACCTTCAGCATGACCCCGTTCGCAATTAGCATGTTCTGCGCATTCCATTTTTTCATGTATGTCATCAATAGTTCCGGTTAATGTCGCAAAGTTTGACATTCCTACCAACTCGCCGGTAATGGCCTGCGAAAGGATATCTGTTACTACATCCCAGTAAATTTGAGTATTTGCGGGTGTAAGTGTTGCTGTGCTCATAATTATTAATTTAGGTTTATAAATTTTATACTAATGAATAATCTTCAAATGGAACTCCGCTTTTCACTTTTTCAATCAGCGACCTGTTATTTTTAATAGTTAGCAACATGCCAACTGATTTGAAAGTTATTTTGAGCAAACCAGTAAAACATGCATTCAACGGATCTTTCTCATGCAAGCCAATTGATATAAATGAATATTTCTTTTCATAAACAATATTCCTGGCATGATTCACAAGAAATTTCACCAAATTTTTATCAGAAGTATTCAACGCTAAATATTTAATATACATCATACGCACAGGTTCATTCAGCAAAGGCATTTTTGAAATACCTGCTATGCTGCTTATTACATTTATAAATTTCACGAGGTATTTCATTTTCCAATTTATTCTTGTAGCAACATTTTGTTTCATATTCATTGTATCAGATAAACACATTGCTGCAATAATATTTTCTTCATGCTTAATAACAAATGTCTCCGTATCATCAATTTTTTCTTTTGTTATAACATGCCCCAACTCATATTTACGCTGATGTGAATTTAAAAACCTTATTAATTCGTCGTTAACAGGAGTTGATTTAATTTCATATTGGGGGTGAGAGAATTTTTGTTTAATCCCGATAAACTGGTGAATTTTAAAAATCCCGATATTATCAAAATCAGGTATGTTAGGCCTGTCTTTAAAAAAAGAAAAAGGTTTGTTATTTCCTTTTGAAACATTTAGAAATGTAAGATCTGAATTCACGGAAATAACATAATCAGCGATGTTATCACACAAATTCAACCCAATTCCCTTATTCCTGTACGCTTCTGCTACCTTAAGATCTCCTACATATTGCAGAGGATGTATTTCCCCACCTA
>JBEPVC010000099.1:0-7544 GCA_041691235.1 Chitinophagaceae bacterium | reverse complement strand
GCCTAATGGTGAGGTGCAACAGGAATTCAAAGACACGCTTGCGCTGGTTGGTAAATGGATGCAACAAAATGGCGAATCTATTTATGGCACAAGAGGAAATATTATTCCACCGCAAACGTGGGGAGTTATCACCGCCAAGAATAAAGCGCTGTATGTTCATGTTCTTAATACTCCTAAACAACAACCTTACATTTTTCTGCCGCAGCTGAAAGAAAAAATTGTTTCTGCATTTCTATTCCGGAATAAAAAAAATATTTCCTATAAACAATTACCTGAGGGAACATTTATTTATTTGAACAATACGGGCGGCGGGGAAATTGATAATATTATTCAACTGAATATAAAATAGCTATGAAACTGATAAGATATGGGAAGGCTGGTAAAGAAAAAACAGGAATTATTATAGATGATAAAATGTTTGACACGTCTTCCTTTGGTGAAGATTACAATGAATCCTTTTTTGAAAATGATGGTTTAAATCGATTATCGTCATTTATTAAAGCGAATAAAAACAACTTTGCTGAAATTGATGCAAATGAAAGATTAGGATCACCTGTCGCGAGGCCATCAAAAATTGTTTGTATCGGTTTAAATTATGCCAAACATGCGAGCGAAACAAATGCTGCTATTCCAAAAGAGCCGATACTTTTTTTTAAATCCACTACATCGTTGTCTGGCCCAAATGACGAGATTATCATTCCAAAAAATTCTGTAAAAACAGATTGGGAAGTGGAGCTGGCTTTGGTGATTGGAAAAAAGGCAACGTATGTTGATGAGAATGAGGCGATGGACTACGTGGCAGGTTATTGCCTGCATAATGATGTGAGTGAACGTGAATTTCAGTTAGAACACGGCGGCCAATGGGTTAAAGGTAAAAGCTGCGATAGTTTTGCGCCCCTCGGTCCGTGGCTCGTTACCAAAGATGAAATTGACGACGTAAATAATCTGCGTTTATGGCTTGCCGTTAATGGCAAGATGATGCAGGATAGCAAAACGGATGATTTGGTATTTAAAATTCCTTACCTCGTTTCTTATATTAGTCAATTTATGACTTTATTGCCAGGTGATATTATTTCAACAGGAACGCCTCCCGGCGTGGGGCTTGGGTTTAAACCACCTGTTTATTTAAAAGCAGGCGATGTTTTGGAATTAGGAATTGATGGTTTAGGAACGCAAAAGCAAGTTGCTAAAAACTGGACTAAATAATCTGCAATGATTGATGCGCATGTTCATTTCTGGAAATATAATAAAGTAAGAGATGCATGGATTACAGATGACCTGAAAACATTGCAGCAGGATTTTCTTCCAAAAGATATTGTAACCACCTTAATAGAAAATGATGTGGATGGCGTGATAGCTGTACAGGCTGATCAAAGTGAAATGGAAACAAATTTTTTGATTCAATTATCAAAATCAAACGAACTTATAAAAGGTGTTGTTGGCTGGGTTGATTTTCAAAATAAAAATGTTGAAGAACGCCTGCAATATTTTTCTCAGTTCAGCATCATTAAAGGATTCCGTCATATTGTGCAGGCAGAGCCAGGCGGATTTTTAAAAGATGAAAATTTTTTACACGGAATTAATGCATTGAAATCTTTTGGATACACATACGATATTCTCATTTATCAAAATCAATTGAAAGAGGCAATAGAATTTGTGAATAAATTTCCTGATCAAAAATTTGTTATTGATCATTGTGCGAAGCCAGGTATAAAAAACAAAGAGATAGAAGAATGGGGAAATTATATTCATGAAATTGCACAAAATAAAAATGTGCATTGCAAGCTTTCAGGATTAACTACAGAAGCAACCTGGGATAAATGGAACAAAAAAGATTTTTATCCATACCTCGATATAGTTTTTGAATCATTTGGAACTGACAGGCTAATGTATGGCAGCGATTGGCCGGTTATGTTGTTGAGCGCGAAGTATGATCAATGGAAAAGTTTGCTTGACAGTTATATGAGAAATCTTTCTGACGGTGAAAAACAAAAAATATTCGGCAAAAATGCAACTAATTTTTACGACCTTGAAGTTTCCAGTATATGAATCTAAATCTCGAAAAAAAAATAATAATTGTTACCGGTGGCGCTAAGGGAATAGGAGAGGGAATTGTAAAAGCGCTGGCTGGTGAAAATGCATTTCCTGTGATATTGGGGCGTAATGAAGAGGATAATTTGAGAACGCTTGAAGCGATTGATAACAAAGGTTTCCAGGTAGTAGTAGAATTAACAAAGCCTCAAGAATGTGAGGATGCAATAAAAAAAATCATAGAGAAATATAATCGCATTGATGGATTGGTAAACAATGCAGGTGTGAATGATGGAGTTGGCCTTGAACATGGGAACTATAATGCCTTTATAAGTTCCCTTCATAAAAATTTAGTACATTATTATGTAATGGCGCACTATGCATTGCCCTGGTTAATTCAATCCAAAGGCGTCATCGTAAATATCAGCTCAAAAACTGCGGAAACAGGACAGGGAAACACTTCCGGCTATGCAGCATCCAATGGCGGCAGAAACGCGTTAACGCGCGAATGGGCTGTAGAATTGTTGCCATACCGGATACGGGTAAACGCAGTAGTGATTGCAGAATGTTTTACCCCGCTTTATGAAAAATGGGTAAATACTTTTGAAAATCCCGCAGGGAAAATTGAAAGCATTACCAAAAAAATTCCATTTGAAAAAAGAATGACGACCCCAGAGGAAATTGCGGACATGGTTGTTTTTCTTTTGTCTGAAAAATCCGGGCACACCACTGGTCAAATTATTCACGTAGATGGCGGATATGTGCATTTGGACAGGGCAATTGAATAATAATATTCGCAGCAAATTTTTTATAAACAAGCATGAGTTCACGAAGGAAATTTTTACAGACAACAGGAGCAATAACTACCGGCTTATTATTGAAGCAATCAGGTGCATTTGCATTTGCACCTAATAATTATATAAGTAAAAGGCCACCTCTTTCTGAAAGAAAATTTACGAGTAAATCTGTTGAGGAAGCCATTGCTAAAATTAAAAATGAAATTTCTGATCCTGAGTTAGCGTGGCTTTTTGAAAATTGTTTTCCTAATACTTTAGATACAACTGTTGATTTTGAAATAATAAATGGCAAGCCGGATACGTATGTAATCACCGGAGATATAGATGCAATGTGGCTTCGGGACAGTACAGCGCAGGTTTGGCCCTATTTGTCATTGATAAAAAATGATGAACATCTGCAGCAGTTAATCGAAGGCGTTATTAACAGGCAGGTAAAATGTATTCATCTCGACCGCTATGCCAATGCATTTTATAAAGATGAAAATAAAATAAGTGAATGGAAAAGTGATTTGACTGAAATGAAACCAGGCATTCATGAACGCAAGTGGGAGATAGATTCACTTTGTTACCCGATACGATTGGCGCATCAGTACTGGAAGCTATCAGGAAATTCAAAAGTTTTTGATAAAAGATGGGAAGAGTCAATAGAATTAATTGTAAAAACATTTAAAGAACAGCAAAGAAAAGATGGCCCCGGGCCTTATACTTTTCAAAGAACCACTTCGTGGGCAACAGATGGTGTTCCTTTGAGTGGCTATGGCTATCCTGTAAAGCCGGTTGGTTTAATTTGTTCAATGTTTCGACCCAGTGATGACGCAACAATTTTTCCATTTTTAATTCCTTCTAATTTTTTTGCTGTAGTGAGTTTGAGACAAGCAGCCGAAATGGTAAAAGCAATTCGTAATAATAATAGTTTGGCGAATGAATGTGCAAATCTTGCTGATGAGGTAGAAGCTGCTCTTAAAAAGTATGCTGTTATTAATACACCTCAACACGGAAATATTTATGCTTATGAAGTGAATGGATTCGGAAGCTTCAATCTTATGGATGATGCCAATGTTCCAAGCCTACTATCACTGCCATACCTAAACGCAGTTAAAGAAAATGAGCCGCTTTATTTGAATACAAGAAAATTTGTGTTGTCAGCAAACAACCCGTTTTTATTTAAAGGCTCAGCCGGCGAAGGTATTGGCGGTCCTCATGCTGGAATGGATATGATATGGCCATTGAGCATTATCATGAGAGGATTAACAAGTAACAACTCAGACGAAGTAAAAAAATGCTTGCAAATGCTCAGGCATTCTAATGCAGGCACAGGATTTATGCACGAATCTTTTAATAAAAATGATGCAGCTAACTTTACAAGAAAATGGTTCGCCTGGGCGAATACCCTTTTTGGAGAATTAATACTACATACTTCAAATAGATACCCTGAAGTTTTAAAAAGTAAATTCGCACAGTGAAGTTTGCATTCCTAATAAAATATAACAGGCAAGCCTAATTGTAATTATGAAAAGAAAATATTTTGCCATTCTTTTGTTTTTGCTCACGTCCAATTTTTGTAATTCGCAAAACAATATTTCTGTAATTGCCTACTACACAGGTGGAGACAATATCGATAGCTTCCAGGTTAATGAGCTCACTCATATAATTTTTAGCTTTTGCCATTTGAAAGGAAATGAATTAAGCGTAAAAAATGCAAGAGACTCCGCAGAAATAATAAGGCTTGTAAGTTTAAAGAAAAAATTTCCTGGTTTAAAAATAATGCTTTCATTGGGTGGGTGGGGCGGTTGCGCTACCTGTTCAGATGTATTTTCAACAAAAAAGGGTAGAAGAGAATTTGCCAAATCTACAAAAGACATTAATAAATATTTTGGAGCTGATGGAATTGATCTTGACTGGGAGTACCCGGCCATCAGTGGGTTTCCGGGGCATAGATATAGTTCCGATGATAAAAAAAATTTTACTGCAACTGTTATAAAGCTTCGCCATAAGCTGGGAAGAAAAAATGAAATAAGCTTTGCCGCAGGAGGATTTCAGCAATATATTGATTCATCAATTGAATGGAAAAAAGTGATGAAAAATGTAGACAGGGTGAACCTAATGTCATATGATTTGGTTAGTGGATTTTCAACAATGACAGGCCATCACACCCCGCTCTATTCAACCAAAGAAAACCCTGAGTCAGTTGATTACGGCGTTAACCTGCTTGAAAAAATTGGTGTTCCTGCAAAAAAAATTGTAATAGGCGCCGCATTTTATGGAAGAATGTGGGAAGATGTTGAAGACTCTTCCAATGGATTATACCGGCAGGGAAAATTTAAAAGAATGATCTCAAGACGAAATTATGAAACGGTGCTATCGTCAGATAGCGGTTTTGTTTCTTATTGGGATAGTACCGCGAATGCGCCTTATGCATATAATCCCGCGCAAAGGCTTTTTGCAACTTTTGAAAATGAAAGATCTGTAGACCTCAAAACGAAATATGTGATTAATAAAGGTTTGGGAGGAATTATGTTTTGGCAATTACGCGACGACCTGTATGAAAAGGGATTACTGGATGTAATAGATGAAGTAAAAAGAGGATATAAAAAGCAGTAATTAAATAATGAAGCCGCTTGTTGTTTTGATTTTTTTCACATTGAAAATCTATCAGAAATGACGAACTTTATAGCGATAATTTTTAAAGAACCGGCCAATTAGTTTATCCCGCTAATATATTTTTTTTAACGGTATTGCTTAACCGAAGAATTGATATGAGATCGAAATTTCTTGTTGTTATTTTTTTATGTACAATAATTGTTTGCAGTTGGATATCGTGTATGCATGGCGATAATGCCAGTGATCCCGCATTGCCTGATGTGGTAAGTTATAACTTTCACATTCGTCCTATATTATCCGATAAATGTTTTAAATGTCATGGCCCCGACGTGAGCAAGCAGCAGGCAAGCCTTCGCCTTGATTATCCTGAATACGCATATGCTCCGTTAAAAGAAATGAAAGGCGCTTTTGCATTAGTTCCGGGAAAACCTGGTGAATCAGAATTGTATAAAAGGATCTCTTCAACTGATTCATCTTATATGATGCCGGTTCCGGAATCGCATCTTGGTGCGTTAAGTCCTTACCAGGTTAAATTATTTGAAAAATGGATTAAGCAGGGTGCAAAGTATGAGCGCCATTGGGCATTTGCAAAACCTCAGAAAGCACCACTTCCTGAAATAAAAGATAAAGACTGGGCAAAAAATGAAATTGATTATTTTATTGCACAAAAGCAGGAAGAGACGGGGCTTCAGCATAATCATGAGGCAGATAAAGAAAGGCTTCTAAAAAGAGTCTCATTAGATATTACCGGATTGCCACCGTCTGAAGAACTCATGAATAAATTCATGGCAAATAAAAATCCAAATGCTTATGAAACTGTTGTTGATGAATTATTAAATACTCCGCAATACGGTGAAAAGATGGCGGTGCACTGGCTTGATATTGCACGCTACGCTGACAGTTATGGTTACCAGGATGATAACGTTAGAACGCAATGGCCGTGGCGTGATTGGGTGATTCATGCGTTCAATAATAATATGCCATATCATCAATTTATTACCTGGCAGGTTGCCGGAGATATGTTGCCAAACGCCAACAAAGAGCAAATATTGGCAACTGCTTTTTTTCGCAATCATAAATACACAGAAGAAGGCGGAGTGGTGCCTGAAGAGTATAGGATAGAATATAATATCGATAAAACAAAAACTTTGGGAAGAGGAATTATGGGCTTAACTGTTGAGTGCGCCCAATGTCACGATCACAAATATGATCCTATTTCTCAAAAAGATTATTACTCTTTGTTTGCTTTTTTTAATAACAGTAAAGAAGAAGGCTACGAAGGAGATGTTTCTGTTTCCAAACCCGCAAAGAAACCTATTCTTACCATTGACCAGGAAGATGAGAAAAATATTCTTTCATTCATTAATGCAAAAGATACAGGAAAGATAACGGTTTCGGTTATGGGTGACCGTGATACGCTTCGGAAAACATTTGTCTTAAGCCGCGGCGTTTATGATCAGCCAACAGTTGAAGTTCACCCGGCTGCGCTACGTTCTGTTATGGTGTTTGATACAATCAATCAACCCCGCAACCGGCTTGGGCTTGCTCATTGGCTGGTTGATGAAAATAATCCGCTTACAGCACGGGTATTTGTTAACCAGATGTGGCAGGAAATTTTCGGAAGAGGCATTGTAAAAACTTCAGGAGATTTTGGTATGCAGGGCGAGCTGCCTTCTAACCCGCAATTGCTCGACTGGCTCGCTGTTGATTTTATGCAACATGGATGGAACATTAAAAGGTTGGTTAAGCAAATTGTAACATCAGCTACCTACAGGCAATCTGCAAATATTACAAAGGAGAATTATGAAAAAGATCCTGAAAACGTTTACTTATCCCGCTACCCACGATTACGTGTAAACGCCGAATTTGTAAAAGATATTATTTTGGCAAGTAGTGGGCTTCTTGTGAAAACAATCGGCGGTCCAAGTGTAAAGCCTTACCAGCCTAAAGGTTTGTGGGAAAGCGCAACATCCGGCAGGGGGGAGCTGGCAACTTATAAACAGGATAAAGGGGAAAGCCTTTACCGGCGAGGGTTGTATACTTTTATAAAACTTACGGTTCCTCCGCCAAACATGGCGATTTTTGACGCAAGCAACAGGGATCAATGCGAAGTGA
>JBEPVC010000098.1:0-7566 GCA_041691235.1 Chitinophagaceae bacterium | reverse complement strand
AAATAAGAAGAAACAGCGCCTGCACGCCTTTCAGACAATCCCATATTGTATTCATCAGTTCCCCTGCTATCAGTATGGCCCTGAATTTCAATATTCGTGTTTGGATATTTATTAAGCACTGCTACTAATTTATTCAAATTCAGTTTTGCTGAATCGCCTATGTCAGATTTAGAAAAATCAAAGAGAATCCTTTCATTGAACTCTACCTTAATTCCCTCTTCCACTCTTTCTACTTTTGCACCGGGAATATCATTTTTAATTTCTGCAGCCTGCTTATCCATGTTATGGCCGATAATTGCGCCGGCACTGCCGCCAATTACTGCTCCTAATATAGTTCCCAGTGTTTTATTACCGGCAGCTTTACCAATAATAGCTCCGCCAATTGCTCCTGCACTTCCCCCGATTGCAGCACCTTTTTGCGATTTAGTTGCATTACAGCCCATAATCACGAAAGCAAGAAGAGATAATACAAAAAAAGAATTTTTAAAATGTTTCATTTTAGTTTTTTTGTTCACGCTCACGTTTCAAACATTATACCAAAAAACAGAATCGCGCGATTATTTTAATTCATGAATGATTTGCAGAAAAATATTTTTCTTCTTTTGAAAGATCGATAAAAGAAAACTTTGCCGCAATTATTTTTATTTTTTCAAGCTGTGTGTCCATAAATTTTTTATGTGCCCTGGTTGCAGCCTGGAAAGGCTTATGATTCATTGCTACGTGTATTTCTTTTATGTGTGACATTAATTCTTTTTCAGTTTCAGAAACAAATGCTTTGCAAAAATTTTCAAAAACATAATCCACGGCTGTATCATTTGCATGCACAAAATCATTTTTATAAAAGCGATAATCCCTCAATACATCTATCACTATTTCATATGCAGGAAAATAAAAAGCATCGCTCATTTTCTCAGTTACAAAATGTATAGCTTCTATAAGCCTGGCCTTGCTCCTGTTATTTTCTATTACTCCATCTCGTATATGCCTTACAGGACTAATGGTGAAAATGATTTTAATTTTCGGATTAAACGCCTGCAATTTGGTTATTGCATTTCTAAGGCTTGAAATTATTTCTTCGACCGGTAAGAAATTCTTATTGAAAAATTGAGAAGGAGCTTTGTGGCAATTCGCAACTGCTTTGCCGTTTTCTTTTAGCTTATAGTTATAAGACGTTCCTGGTGTAATAACAATCCATTCTGCTTCGCTTAAAAAAAGATTTGCTTGTTGTTGTGCATCATTAATATTCTTTAAAACGCTTTCTTTATCTGTTCCGGAAAACATAGAGTGATGCTGCCAGCTATTCCATAATTCATTCGCAGCAAAAAGATCATCGCCCGTATATTTTACATTATCAATATAAGAAGTCAATGCAGCGCCTATGCTTACCGGATCATATAAAATACCATTGGGATTTTGAAGGACGTCAAATTTCAAATCCTTCATTCTATTACCTATCTCCTCGCTAAAACATGATCCAATAAAAAAGATTTTATCACGATAATAAATTTTCGTTTGTGAAGATTGAACTTTAAAAGGCAACATCAATTGCATGGCAAGAGTAAATTTTATTGGATAAAAATTTCTGCAGCCATTTGGCTACTTAGCGCAAGCGCATCCATATCTATCTCTTCAAGATAACCAAGCTGCCTGAAATACGGGATCATCAATTCAGAATTCATATTTCCAACCAACTCATCATTTGCCATCGGGCAGCCTCCAATTCCTTTTAACGCTCCATCAAATCGCATACAACCGCTATTCAATGCAGCATCAATTTTTTCTTTCCAGCTAACATTTGTTGAATGCAAATGAACACCGGTTTCAATATTTGGAAATGAATGAATTACTTTACTAACGATCGAGGCTACTTGTAATTGCTTCGCTAACCCTACAGTATCTGCCAATGAAATAATGTTAATCCCCTCTCCCACTAGTTTATTAATCCATTCCAAAACAATGTCTTCGCTGTACGCATCATTATAAGGATTGCCAAACGCCATCGAAATATAAACAACTGGCTGCTTGTTATTTTTATCGCAAATTTTTTTAATTTCTTTTACTGTTTCCAATGAGGCGTCAATAGTACTGTTGGTGTTACGCATTTGAAAGGTTGAAGAAATAGAAAAAGGAAATCCGAGATAAGAAATTTTTTCAAATTCAGATACTTCCTGCGCCCCACGTACGTTTGCAATAATGGCTAATAATTTTGTTTTTGTATTTGCCAATGACAATTGGCCAATGACATCTTTGGTATCAACCATTTGCGGAATAGCTTTCGCAGAAACAAAACTTCCAAAATCTATTGTATCGAAACCCACCTGCAATAATTGATTGATGTAGGCAATTTTTTTTTCTGTAGGAATAAAATTTTTCCAACCCTGCATAGCATCACGGGGACATTCGATTAGTTTTATTTTTGAATTTATCATTCCGCCTTTGATATTCTTTTGCGCAAAGATAAATTCTTTGCGCCCGGAATAATTCAAGGTTTCTTTAGCGATAGCTTCCGGTCATTTTTTTCGCTTCAATATTTTCGCGAATCCGGTTAAAAAATCTGCGTCGTTCTTTTTCTCCTACAATACTTATCAAAGTAGATTTATGAAGTATATTTTGAAAATGCTGGTAACTATATTCCGCAAACGCAGCATCCTTTGTATTCATATAATTTAAAAATGAGTGAACCAGAAATACCATTTTTTTGCCATTAAGAATCGGCAAGTAAGTATTATCACCCAAAATAAAATCATTAATATACATGTTAAACTCCGCACCTTTTTGTGAGCTGCCTGACATGTTTATTTTATAACCCGCTTCTGCCTGGGATTCTACATGGTCCATCGATTTCTGAAGGCAATCGTAAATTTTTAAGACATCATCTTTAGATGCAAATACATTTGATTCTTTGTAGTACTCTATCTGCCGCAAAGTAGTGTTGATATTTTCTACATTCCATATTTCAGTAGAAGGTATTTTATTATAAGTTGAAAGAATTTTTTCACCGGTCTTCATCAGGCTCTCGCCCATTCTTGCTGCGTCGAAAGTAGTTTTATTGTAATCCGGATATTTTAAAATCGTCTTCATCCAAAAAAAATATTTAAAAGCAGCGAGTTCAGGAAAATTATAATAATGGTAAACAGGTACATCCTTGGTTAAAATCAGCAACTCTTTTTGTTCAAAAGAATTAATCATTTCATGCTGGCGAAGAAAATCCTGCAAGTACAATTCAAAATTGAAATTTTGTGATTCAATAAGTTTCCCGGAAAAAACCACGGACTCAGAGTTGAGATGCAATAACTGATCAAGCGAAATTTTATACTTTACACAAAGCTTTTTAATTTCTTCCAAAGCAATTGGTTTCTCTCCGCGGATTCTTCGATAAGCACTATCGTTGCTTATGTTTAATTCTTCTGCTATTGCATCAACAAATGAAACATGAGGAGGAAGCATCCCCTTAATGTGATTAAAAAATACCTGTTGTGCACCTGTTGACTCCATAAACTAGTTTTAGTAAAGTTGGCAAGTGATACAGAGATAGTTTAGTAAAAATTGCAAAAAAAAATGACAATCCCTAAATTTTTATACAAATTACCAGGTTGATTTGAGACTTCTATTTTTAAAAATATAGAATTTACTAACGGTCCTATGAACGCTGCAAAAACCAATTAGCATCTGCCTTTTCGTGATTGTAGATTTGAATTGACAACTAATTTATCATGAAAAGTCAATTCATTTTTGCATCGCTTTTTTATAATTCAACTCTCCTGGGTGTTCTGCCGGCGCTGGCCATTCTGTTGGTAGCAGAAGTAATCTACATGATAAAAATGCAAACACATGATAATAAAGAAATGCTTTCGAGCTTTGCCATTGCTATCGGGAAACTTCCAGTCTCAGCATTAACCAATGGAATAGTTTTATATTGTTATGCGTTTTTATATCAATTCAGATTTTTTACAATACCCGTTAATTTATGGTGGGGTTGGGTTATATGTTTCTTTTCTGATGATTTTTCATACTACTGGTTTCACAGGTGCAGTCATCAAATAAGATTTTTATGGGCATCACATAAAGTGCATCATTCATCACAAAAGTTTACGCTTTCAACAGGGTTACGTGTGCCATGGACAAGTGATATTACCGGCGCATTTCTCTTCTGGGCCTGGATGCCATTAGTTGGTATCAATCCTTCTATTATAATATTGATGAAATCGGCAAGTGCATTTTACCAGTTCTGGATGCACACGGAAACTATAAAAAAATTACCAAAATGGTTTGAAAAGATATTTAATACTCCTTCACATCATCGCGTACATCATGCAAGCGATACAGAATACCTTGATAAGAATCATGCGGGCACACTTATAATCTGGGATAAAATATTTGGTACATACCAGGAAGAAATATTTAAGCCAACATTTGGCTTAACAGAAAATATAAAATCATTCAATCCATTTGTAATTGCTTTTCACGAATGGAAAAAGATGTTCATCGATTTTAGACAATCAAAAAAAATAAAAGACTGGTTGCATTACGTTTTTGATTCTCCCGGCTGGAGTCCTGACGGCGTTTCCAAAACAACAAAGCAATTACAATCAGGCTTAAAAACTCCTGGAAACATTACTGCACATACTTCTTACAACAATATTCATCAAAATTTAAAAAATTAATTATGAAAAAGAATGCATGGTTTTCTCAAAAAAAATATAACGTGATGAAGTATTTATTAATGCTATTTTCTATCATGACTATATTTCATGCTTCAGCTGATGCCCAGGAAAGAAAGCTGGTTTACGATGTGATAAAAAATGGAAATGTCATCGGTGAAATAGTTTTTATTGAAGTAATCAGCGATCAGAAAAAAATGCTGAGCCTCACTTCAGATGTAAAAACAAAATTCATATTTTCTTTTTCAGATTATGCTGCAGAGACCGCTTCATTTGAAAATGGAATTATGGTTTTCTCATCTTTTTATCAAAAACAAAATGGCTCTGATAAAGCTAAAAAAATGACGATAGCATCCGGACAATATTATAAGCTTATTGATGATGGAGTTTCAAAATTAATAACCTGCGAACCTATTACGTACAATATGCTTCTTCTGTACACTACCATTCCTGAAAAAATAAGTAAAGTTTATTCAGACAATTATCAAAAGCTTTTAGACATTCATAAAGTAGAAAGCAACAAATACAAACTTAGTCTTCCGGACGGAAATTTTAATTACTATACTTACACCAATAATGTTTGCACAAGAGTGGACATTGAGCGCACTTTTTTTACCATTCAATTTGTATTAAGAGATGTATAACGATAAAAACTATGTGTCAAAAGTAAACTTCAAAAGATTGGTAGCTCATTATAAAAGACTACATTGTTTCCGTAAGACAATAGCTCGAATTTTTTCAAACCAAAACTTTGACGCTTTACAATAACTAAAATATATGCCTTTTATTGACCGGGTGCTCCAGCAACCATCATATGGCTGGGAAAATGAAAAAGGTGAATTAATAAAGCCTTCATTAAAACAATTATATGCTGAAGCTTTTTCACGCAATAATATTTTTGCCGATAAGAAAAACTGGATTACGCTGATAAGCTGGCTGATGACCATTTGTATGCTGCCACTTTTTTTTATTTTTATGTTCTCATATTTTTCTATCCCGCTGCTTCTTGCATTTATTGCATATAGTGTAGTTATAATAAGTACACATAGTACAATATGGTTTCATCGTTTTTGCACGCACAAAGCTTTTACTTTCCGTCACCCGGTTTGGCGTTTTATTATACAAAATCTTGTAATAAAAACTTTTCCGGAAGAATTATATGTCATATCGCATCATGTTCATCATATTAAATCTGATGTTCCGGGAGATCCTTACAATGCACAGGCAGGATTAATGTATTGCATGCTGGCAGATGTAAATCATCAAAGCATTGCCAAAGATTTAAATGAGCATGATTACCACAAAGCAGCAAATTTTATCTTGCACACCGGAGTTGTCATTAATAATTTTCATCAATATAAAAAATGGGGGTCTATCACGTCTCCTTTATATACTGTTTCACTTTGGGTTGGCAACTGGATATTTTGGTATTGCATTTTTTATTTACTCGGAGGCCACGGGCTGGCTTGTGCTATGTTTGGAGCATCTATGTTTTGGATGATTCTCGTGCGCGCTTTTAATTACACAAGTCATGGAAAAGGCGAAATAAAACATACAGATGGAGTTGACTTTGACAGAAAAAATTTATCAATTAATCAAATGCGGCCAGGCCTCTCTTGTGGTGAATGGCACAACAATCATCATCTTTATCCGTCCAGCGCCCGTGCCGGCTTTCTTCCTTACCAAATTGATTTGGCCTGGATTTTTATTTTTCTTATGTATAAAATTGGCATCGTGTCTTCATACCATGATTCAAAGAAAAAATTTCTTCAAAAATATAAAATGAAGACAACACAATTGGATAACAACATTTACAAAGAAGAGATTAGCATTCTACAAAACACCATATAAATATTTCAGTAAGATATCAACCAGGAGGTTTCATTTACGGAATTTTTTCTCTCCGAATTTTTAAAAAGCGGTTTCTTTCTTTTACACGCGTTTTCTAATTGTTGAACTTGCAATAATACGCAAATACGATTTTAATAAAATAAATTGGGGTTCGCAAAAACGTTAAGATATAGTTTAACTGGTCTGACTTTTTGACCTTTTTTGTACAAATACATTTTCCCTTCTGAATCTATCATTGGAAGATCAGAGCCACCTCTCCAACGTCCTTTTTTTGGAGAAAAAAATAATTCGTGTACAAGCTTATTCTGAATTAAGTTTCTTACCTGTTCTGCATCAATTCCAATGTTGCCTTGTACGATTTGTCCATATGGGGCAGCATATTGAATTTGTGCAGAAAACAATCCTGCTGAAAAATTACCATATAATGAATGGCTCATATCCATATACCCGTTACGGGATGGATAATTGGGATCATCAGTATGTATGCCTCTTTTCCCCGTCCAACCAGTAAAAAGATTAATTCCATACTGAAAATTTTTATCTCGGTATTGCGCGAGAAAACTTCCAGTCCTGAATTCATCCCGGATTCCTCCGGCAAAAAGATCATCTTCTCCAATAATCTGAAATTTTCCAAACTGTAACGATAAAGTTCCTGTAGCCTGTGAAGTCTTTATATGATTCAGGTAATAATTAAAAGCATACCCAACACTGTTTCTTTTTAATGTTTGATTTCCTACGGGAGAAATGAATAAATTTTTTAAAGAATCATTTCGCCCAAAAGAAATTATAGATCCGACAGAAAAAACAAATTCAAAATATTTTTTTAAAGGGCCTAAATTTTTAAAATTGTAATAAATTTTAAAGCCGGGATTAATTTGATAGTTTTTATTTGTATAAAAACCATTACACGATATTCCTACGCGGTCAAAGTGTGTTCCGGCGGCAACAAGAAGTCCAATATTTAATCCATACTTTTCCCCGGAAAAAGTTTGTGCTTCTATTGAGATTGAAAATAAAAAAAAGAAAATTAAAAGAAATAATTTGAAAGACATAA
>JBEPVC010000097.1:0-7582 GCA_041691235.1 Chitinophagaceae bacterium | reverse complement strand
TTTACTTTAGTTCTTCCTTACCTTCTTTTGCTTCTTGTAATTTTTTTTGTGTTTTGGCTATTTGCAAAACCGCTATGGAGTTTTATTTCAATAGTTGCTATTCTTTTGGGATGGCACGCTGTTACCAATGTTTTTCCGCCAAACTTCTCCTCATCGTTTTCTATGCAAAAAACCCCCGGTAATATTCGGGTCATGAGTTGGAATGTTGAACAATTCGATATCCTTCATCATAAGGACCACCCGGAAATTAAACAACAAATGCTGGATCTGATTAATGAATACGATCCGGATATTGCTTGTTTCCAGGAAGTAGTAGCCGGAGACAAAAAAAGAGGGATTAATTATTTTCCTGACATTCAGAAAGCGCTTCGCTTCAGTAATTTTTTTTACACTTACAATGTAAAGGACGACTTTGATCGTGATCATCATTTCGGAACCATGATATTTTCAAAGCTTCCGATTATTGCAAAACAAACCATTGTTAATTCTCCCAATGATTACAATTCTACATTTCAGTATGTTGATGTGCTCTCCGGCCATGATACCATCCGCGTTTTTAATGTGCATTTACAATCATTAAAATTTAGCAAGGAAAACCTCGATTTCCTGGAGAAGGCAGGTGTAAAAAGCGACAGTAACATCACTGAATCAAAAAGCATTATTTCAAAAATTAAAAAAGGATTTCTCAAACGCGCAACCCAGGCTGATTTTATTAAGGACGAAGTTGACCTTAGTCCTTTTCCCGTAATTATTTGCGGTGATTTTAATGACGTTCCTAACTCCTATGCTTATGAAACAATAGGTGGCGGTCTGCAAAATGCTTTTGTTGAAAAAGGATCGGGCATAGCAAGAACCTTTAGCACAATATCGCCAACCCTCAGGATTGACAACATTTTTGCTGACAAAAAATTTAAAGTCACACAATTTATTCGTGTAAAAAAATTACTTAGCGATCATTTTCCCATTCTTGCAGATTTGATTCCCCAACAAAACACAAAATAATTTTTATCTTTGAGCAAATGAGACTCAAACCCGCTTTGCTTTTTTTCTGCTGTTGTTGTTGCCCAAAGGGTTTACAATAATATCTTTGTTATAAACATTTTTCAAAATAATTATCCAGGATTTTAATACAAGTTTTCTTATGCCGCTAAAAGTATATAATTCGCTTACTAAACAAAAAGAAGATTTTGTTCCGTTAAATCCTCCATATGTGGGCATGTACGTTTGCGGACCAACAGTAAGCGGGGAAAGCCATTTAGGGCATTCACGAGGCTTCATTACTTTCGATATCGTCTACAGGTACCTGTTATATCTTGGCTACCAGGTTCGATATGTAAGGAACATAACAGATGCCGGCCATTTTGAAGAAGAGGGCCGCGAGGCTGAGGATAAAATTTCAAAAAAAGCTTTGCTTGAAAAAGTTGAGCCCATGGAACTGGTACAGAAATACACCAATCTTTTTCATTGGGCCATGAAAGAGTTTAATAATATTGAGCCGAATATTGAACCCACAGCCACCGGGCATATTGTTGAGCAAATAAATATGATTCAAAAAATTATTGATGCTGGCTACGCGTATGAAGTGAACAGTTCAGTTTATTTTGATGTAAAAAAATATGCAGCTTCCCACAATTATGGAGAACTAAGCGGCCGTATTGTTGACGATCTTCTTGAAACTACAAGAGTACTTGAAGGTCAGGATGAAAAAAGAAATAAAGCTGATTTTGCCTTATGGAAAGCTGCCCCCCCGCAACACATAATGCGTTGGAAAAGCCCATGGGGAGAAGGTTTTCCAGGCTGGCACATTGAGTGTTCCGCCATGGCAACAAAATATTTAGGCGCACAGTTCGATATACATGGAGGCGGAATGGACCTTTTATTTCCACATCATGAAAGTGAAATAGCACAAAGTACAATTTGCAATCATATTGAGCCTGCAAAATACTGGCTGCATAATAATATGATTACCATTAACGGGAAAAAAATGGGAAAGAGCTATAATAATGTTATAAAGCTTACTGAAATGTTTAGCGGTAATCATCCGTTGCTTACGCAGGCCTTCGGTCCAATGACCATTAGATTTTTTATTTTACAAACACAGTACCACAGTACGCTTGACTTTAGCAGCGAAGCTTTGGTAGCTGCCGAAAAAGGATTAAAAAGATTATGGGAAGCTTATGAAAATTTGAAAAAGCTTGACCCGGTGAATTTTGAATCAGCCGCAGATGCAGACCTGAACAAAAAGATTAATGATCTTATTGACGGCTTTACTGAATTTATGAATGATGATTTCAACACCGCAAAAGTTTTGGCCAACATGTTTGAGATAGTACCGGTTATTAATTCTTTAAAAGATGGGTTAATAGCACAAGACTCTGTCTCTTCGGCTACGCTTAACCGTATGAAAGAACAGTTTAAAATTTTTCTTGAAGATATTTTTGGGCTTAAATCCTTGTCTGAAAAAAATGAAGCGCTGGATGGCGTAATACAGTTACTAATCGATATCAGGAAAGAAGCGAAAACGAAAAAAGATTTTTCCACTTCAGACAAAATAAGAAAGCAGCTTGCAGAACTGGGCATTGAAATGAAAGATGAAAAAGACGGCTCTATAAGCTGGAGTAGCAGGTAACTTTTTAATAGAATTAAAATTATGCACAGAGAGCATTTATCAAAAGACAAAAAACTAAAACCGCTTATTGATTCACAGGAACCGCATAGTATTTCAATAGGAAAAAAAGTTTACCTGGAATTATGTGCTTCTATATTAAGTCAGCAGCTAAGTACCAAGGTGGCAAAGGTTTTATACAAGCGATTTCTTGACCTATATGGTGGTAAAGAACCTTCTGCAAAACAAATTCTGGAAACAACTGTTACTGTTTTTCGGGGTATTGGTTTTTCAAATGCAAAAGCATCTTACGTTCATAATGTTTGCAAATTTTTTATTGATAATAAAATAACAGATGCCCGCTTGTATAAAATGAGTAATGAAGAAATTCTTGATTTGCTTACACAAATAAAAGGCGTTGGAAAATGGACCGCAGAAATGATTTTAATGTTTACGCTTGGAAGAGAGGATATTTTTTCATTGGGTGATTTGGGTTTAAAACAAAGTGTTATTAAACTTTACAATATTAAAGAAACCGATAAGAAATTGTTGATTGAAAAAATTGAAAAAATTTCGCGCAGGTGGTCACCCTATAGAACGTATGCCTGCAGGTATTTATGGAATTGGAAAGATAAAGGCTAAGCTCATTTCTTTTTGACCAAAGGATTATTAAGTCCGTTTACAAGATTATCGACTACCACAAAATCGCGGAGTTTTGAAAAAAGCTGGGTCAGTGTTTTACATCCGTAAGTACGAACATCAAAACTGGGATCTAATTTTCTTAAGTTAATTCCGAGAGTTGAAATATATGCTTCATTGCTTTCATTAATGCTCATATCATAGGCCTTATTTACAAGCCGCATATTCACAAGTGCTTTTTCATGTTGCTTTTTTTCCGCTTCTTTCTTCTCAGGCTTTTCTATTTTAGGCTCAAGGTTTTCAACGTAGGTAAAAATTTCACAGGATTTTACAAAAGCAGCCGGCGTTTTTTGTTCTCCTATTCCCATCACAAAAATCCCATCTTCCCTTATCCTCTTCGCAAGCCCTGTATAATCGCTGTCGCTGGAAACAATGCAAAATCCATCTACAAGCGAATCGTGTAAAATATCCATCGCATCTATAATTAATGCGCTGTCAGTAGAATTTTTTCCGGTAGTGTAAGAAAATTTTTGAATCGGGTTAAATGCCATTTCATTGAGAAGGCCTTTCCAGTGATTCATGTGTTGGGTTGTCCAATCGCCGTAAACTCTGCGTATGGTTACCTTTCCATATTTGGATGCCTCTTCAAGAATAAGATCCATGACTTTAGATTGTGCGTTATCGCCATCTACAAGCAAAGCAATCTTTTGATTTTTAATATCCATAGTTTCAAAATGTTAGGCAAATCTATGGCAAAAAGCCAATCTGCAACCCTTTCATGGTTGCACTTGGCTCAAACAACTTCTTTCGCTTTTCTTAAATCTATAAAAGAAAAGAAATTCTTATTCCATTAACGTTGAATATTTATTCAATTTAATTTCCCTATCTTGATTTCATAAATACTAATCTTTTATCTTTGGCATTATCAAATCTTTTTTATGAAGTTCATTGTTTCTTCCACTCAGTTATTAAAACACCTTCAGCAGATAAGCGGCGTTATTAACGCAAATACTGTGTTGCCCATTCTTGAAGATTTTTTATTTGAAATAGAAAAAAACAAGCTTACAGTTGTTGCAACAGATTTGGAAACTGTAATGAAGGTTCACATGGATATTGAAGCAAAGGACAGCGGCAAAGTGTGTGTGCCTGCAAAAATATTGTTGGATTCGCTAAAAAATATCTCGGAGCAGCCCCTTACATTTACTATTGATAAAAACTTTGGCGTTGAAATTACCAGCGATAATGGTAAATATAAAGTGATGGGTGAAAACCCCGATAACTTTCCCAAAGAACCGGCTGCAGATACAGCTACATCATTTACTATATCTTCCCATGCTTTAGTTACTGCGATTAATAAATGTCTTTTTGCTGTAAGTAATGACGACTTGAGACCCGCCATGACAGGCGTTTTCTTTGAGCTCTCTCCAAAAGGAATAACATGTGTTGCTACTGATGCCCATCGTCTTGTTAGGTTTACAAGAGTAGATGTAAGTTGTCCTAAATCGGATACTTTTATTGTACCTAAAAAACCTCTCTCATTATTGAAAAGTGCTCTGCCTTCCAATGATGATGAGTTGCAGGTTTCATACAACAGTAATCATTTATTTGTAAAACATGGCGGCACCGAATTGGTCTGCCGGCTTATTGATGCAAGGTTCCCGGATTATAAAGTCGTAATACCAACAGATAATCCATACAAGCTTACCGTAAATAAAAATGATTTTCAAAATGCATTGCGCCGGGTAAGTGTTTTTAGCAACAAAAGCACTAACCAGGTTGCGTTAACTATTAACGGAAGCGAGCTCCAGCTTGCTGCGCAGGATGTTGACTTTAGTTTTGAAGGCAATGAGAGAATGACTTGCCAGTATGACGGAGAAGATTTACAAATTGCCTTCAATGCGAAGTTTTTAATTGAAATGCTCAGCGCAGCAGATTCTGATGAAGTTACTATTGAGTTAAGCACACCAACAAAAGCGGGTATTATAAAACCAACGGAGAAAGAAGATAACGAAGTTCTTTTAATGCTCGTAATGCCGCTTATGCTTAATAGTTAAAAAAAATTCTTTTTTTTAACCCCTTTATTTTTTACAGGTTTATTTTATTATTTCCTGAATAAATTATCGCGCTTTTAATTCTGTAATTTTAAAAGAAGGTTTCTTTTCTTCTTTTTTTTAAAATCAAAAACAGGGCAGTGGAATTAGTAACCATAAGAACTTTTGATAATTATTTTTTGGCCAATATCTTACTGTCAAAATTAAGGGATGGTGGAATTCAATGCTATTTGAAAGATGAACACACTGTTACTGTAGACCCCTTTTTAAGCAATGCTGTTGGTGGCATTAAGCTTGTCATAAACAAAGATGATGAAGCAGAGGTTCTCGGGCTATTACAAAAGTTTGATGAAGATTACAGGCGCACCGCTGTGTGCCCTAAATGTGGCTCAAACAACATTGAGCTTGTTCCGAAAAGAAGCGCAGCAAATATGATAACGGCAATTTTAAGCTGGCTTTTTTCTGATTATGCTGTTTCAGCAGAAAATATTTATAAATGTGGCACCTGTGGCTATGAAAGTAAAACATTGCCCGAGTCTTTGCAAAAAGATAGCTCAATGTTGGAAAAAGAAAATATGAATTGATTTTTTAAAAAAGTATAAATGAAATCAATTGCGCTTATACCTGCCCGTTATGCAGCTACCCGTTTTCCCGGCAAGCTCATGCAAAAGCTCGGTACCAAAACTATTATAAGGCACACTTATGAAAATACTGTGGCCACACGGTTGTTTGATGAAGTGATTGTTGTAACCGACAGTAACATCATTTTTAATGAAATTGTTGAAAACGGCGGCTATGCCCTTATGAGCCGGCAGGAATATGAGAGTGGCAGCGACCGGATTGCAGAAGCGGTTGCCGATATTGATGTGGACATAGTAATAAATGTGCAAGGCGATGAGCCTTTGGTAAAAAAAGAATCTCTTCAAAATCTTTTACAGGTTTTTGAGCACGATGAAAGACATGCAGTGCAGGTAGCATCTTTAATGCATGAGATAAGTGATGAAAAATTAATTGCAGACCCAAACATTGTAAAAGTTGTAGTGGATGCAAAAATGAATGCGCTAATGTTCAGCCGCAGTATTCTTCCGTTTAGCAGAGATAAAAGTGCGATGGTTACTTATCATAAGCACATCGGTATTTATGCCTACCGGAAAAATGCTTTAATGAGTTTTATACAATGGAAATTGACTCCACTCGAGATTGCAGAAAAAATTGAATGCCTTCGGTATCTCGAAAACGGAATTAAGATTAAAATGGTACTTACTGATGAGTCGCCGATTTCTATTGATACTCCTGAGGATTTGGAAAGAGCGAAAAAGAAGTTGTTGCTGTTGTGATTTCTTAATAGTTGTTTATTTTTCAATTAGCGTTGAGTAAAAAATAAAAAGTTTTTAAAATGAAAGCAGGGAAATACTTATCTATTATTAAATCACCGTTCGATCTTATCAGGACGCAAAAAGTTTTACAGGTAAATCCTACGGTTGCGCCTGAACGAAAAGAGCCTGAATTTAGTAAGATTTCGGTTTATGATTTCAATGCCACTGAAGTGCATCTTCACGAGGTAAAAGAATTGGAAGGTTGTTACAAATATCTTGAAACATCCAACGTTAGCTGGATTAATATTGACGGGCTAAGAAAAAATGATGTAGAAAATATTTGCAATCATTATGGAATTCATCCGCTTATTTCCGAAGATATTTTAAGCATCGGGCAACGTCCGAAAATGGATGAATTAAATGGATTGTTGTTTTGCCTGATGAGCATGCTTTATTTTAATGAAGAATATAATTCTGTTGAGACCGAACAGATAAGCATTATTCTTGGAAAAAATTTTGCTATCACCTTCCAGGAAGATGCAACAAAGGATGTATTTAATCCGCTCCGCGAAAAAATAAAAATTGCCGGAAGCAAAATAAGACTAAGCAACGCAGACTATTTATTTTACTCCCTGATAGACATGATCGTTGATAATTATTTCCTCGTAATGGAAAAATTAGCGGAACGAATTGAAGCTCTTGAAGAAGACATTACGCGGCGTGCAGATACCAGGACCCTTTCTAAAATAAATACTCTTCGCAAAGAGATGATAGTTTTAAAAAGAAATGTTTCTCCTGTGAGGGAAGTGATTAATGGAATTTTACGCAGCGAAAGCAATCTTGTAGAAGAAAAGACTGAAAAATATTTTAAAGATGTTTATGATCATATTGTTCAGGCTAATGAATTAGCCGAGAACTATCGCGATATGATGATTAACCTGCAAGATCTTTATCTCAGCAATGTAAACCTG
>JBEPVC010000096.1:0-7582 GCA_041691235.1 Chitinophagaceae bacterium | reverse complement strand
AATAATCGCTTGCCACACCCAGGTCTTTTTTTAATACCCAACCTTTCGTTGTTATTCCTTTGCTATCAATGAATGAAACAAAAACAAACCCGTTTTTCTCATAAAGTGCCGTAACAGTTTCTTCGCCGGGAATGATATAGACGTTTCGCCTGGTATGCAAATCGGGCATTGTATAAAAATATGCGTTATTGATAACCTTGTACCGTTGGCCGTCAGGTGGATTTTTATAAATTGCATTTTCAACATCGTTATTCGATTGCTTTGGTTGTTGTGCTTTGCTTGTATTACTTGCCGGCAACGCGATGTTTTTTTTGAACCTGGCCTTAGTTTTTTTCACCAGTTGATGGTCAGCAATGGCAGAAGAATCTATATGATTAATTGTCCGTTGTACCTGTGCGACAGAAGTATCCGGAAGGTTACTTTTAATCGGCCGGAGAAATGAATCATAGGTTGTAAATCCACCGAGGCCCAGAGCAATCAAAAGCACTATGATAAATAAGCTTTTTGAAACGTTCGATTTTTTTGGCTGCAGCGAATAGTAACTTTCCGAATATTGGTATTGCTCAATGGCTTTATCTTTCGATGTAAGCTGGGTTTGCAGGTCTTCTATAAGCGTGTCCTTTTCTGCCGCAAGCAACTCAAGTTTTTGAATTTGCTTCTTTAACTGTAATTCCTGCGTCCGAATTATGGTTAATTGCTCTGTTGAATTATTCGCAGCCTTTGTCTCTTCTGCAATGAGCCCGGAATGAATAAACTCCTGCAATTCTGTTCCATTCCTAAATCGTTTCGCGGGCTCCTTCTCAAGGCATGTGTATATCATTTTGAGAAGCCAGGATGGCACCTGCATTTCTCTTTCTTTTTTATCATGGCTCCAATATGCTGGCATCGTCTGCCTGCGAAGCGACAGCAGGTCAGGCGTTGGGGATTCCATATGGGCAAGCATTACAGCATTGCGTCCAATTTCTCCTCTGTTATGTAATGGATAGGGAACCGTGCCTGCTAACAATTCAAAAAGAATGATGCCAAGACTATAGACATCTGTTTCAAAATACATTACCCCCATGTTTTGTTCGGGAGCCATAAACTCTATTGCACCAGCATGGCGAATACTCGTGCGTCGTTGCTCATCAGACATAATAGATAAACCAAAATCCAGCAACATGTAATTACCTGTACGACGGTTAAATTTTACATTATTGCTTTTTATATCGCCGTGCTTGATGTCTGCAAGATGACAATGAGCTAACGCATTGGATAAATGATCTGCAACTTTAATGGTTTCCTTAATTGTAAAAACCGGATCATAAGGAGGCGCCAACAATTCACCAAGGTCAGTGCCTTCAATATATTCCATTTCAATATAAGGAAGATTACCTGAGGTAGTAATGCCAGAGGCAATAATGCTTACCACATTTGGGTTAGGTGTTTCATTTACTTTTTTTAATTTTTGTACTTCATTTTGAAAAGAAGCAAAATTTTTATCGTCATCGGTTTCGCTTGAAATCGGAGTAGGCAATATTTTAATAGCAGTAATGATTTCACCGCTTCTCCTGGCTTTATACACAGAACCCTGTCCACCAGATTTTAGGGCTCCCAGGTTTTCCAATCCTTCCGTTATCGTAAATACTTTCGCCATATTAATTTTCAAATCCGAAATAACTAAACTCGAGTACCGCCTTGTCTCCCAGGATTACTTGGTCGCCTTCCTCCAGACGATGGCCTACTTCAATCGCCTGCATCTTTATTGAATTGCCTTCGATAGTACGTACTTTCATTTTGTTGTGTGGAGGTATACCACCTTCATCTGCAAAAATTAAGAATGATCCACTTGCCGGCTCCCATTCAATGTGCGCATGCTGCCGGCTTACTGAACGGTTAATATCCATTGCCCCTGCCGAAGTGAATGCGATCACATTTTTTCTTACGAAACCGCCATTCAATTGTGCTTTCGCTTCGCGGCCGATATTTATTTTTTCTTTCGATGGTTCAAGTATATATAATTCCCTTTCAGCATTGCCGCTCAGGATCCTGATAAAAGCGCGCGATTTTTTATTCGACGGACCTGTTTTTCCCGTTGAGATAAAAAGCGCTGTGTTTATTTCCGCTGCCAGGTAAGAATGCTCTGGAAATTTATCGGTAAAAGCTATCTCACATTTCCACGAAGGCGGGAGCAGGATTGCATAGTCATCAGCAATTTTTTGTACCTCATCTTTAAATTTTCCTTGAGTTGAAGTGTATACAGCTGATTCATATAAATAACGTTCAGCATCATCGCAATTGATATAAAGATATATCCCGTTAATATTAGCACCTTCACCCCCTTCGGCTTTTTGTAATTTTTCCTTGATGAATTCTAATAAGGTATTGCGTATCTTTTTCACATCAACGCCGGGGTCTTTAAATAGTTTGAACATTGGGTTAATTTATTTAAATGAATTTATTATTGCTTTTCATTATCTTTTTTTTACGATTGAATATTTTGGTTAATGCTCGCGATTAATCTTTTGTGCTAGTTCACCCGCAACTTTTTGAACCTGCTGATTACTGTCCTGGGAATTTAATGCCGGAGGTTCTTCAAAGCTTTTTATATAATTGCGTTCCAATAGCAATGGTATAATGTGTGACCCCGCTAATTGCACCGCGTCGCTTGATCCCTTTGTACCTTCAATTCTTATACAAACCACTATGTGCCCATCGCCCCCAGCTTTCGGCGCAAAAAACACGTACCACCCATCGTTTATGGTTTCTCCTTTATAAATTCTTTCAGGCGTGCCTGTTTTGCCGGCAACAAAAATTCCCAGTTTGTTTTTTTTTGGAGCGCTTTGTTTTTTCATATAGCCCATTAATCGCTGAGCACAAAGAGAATCATTCACAATGGAAAAACCCGGGTTACTTTGTACTGGTTTCCCGTTTATATTATCAACATACTGGGTAGGTACCATTACACCATTGTTGGCAATTGCCGACGCGATTCTTGCTATAGAAGCAGGGGTTGCCACAAGTTCACCCTGGCCCCACGCCATGCCGGAAATTCCGACTGCGCGTGTTCGCCTGATATTGTCCGGATTATAATGGAGAATACTTTTGAATTCAGTGTTCCGCCATAGGTCGCGCCATTTTTCCTGCTGAGCGGCATTGTTTTGTTCATTTTCAAAATAATATCCGCCCACGCCGCGAAGGAACATGCCCGATTGCATATACAAAGTAGCCATCTCTTCTTGCAATTGTTCCTCGTTGGCAAGCCGTATAAAAAAAGAATTGTTGGATTTTACGATGCCTCGCTCGATGTTGATTAAGCCTGGCTCATCGGGTTCAGGGCCTGTAGTTCGTATAAGATCTTTAGGATAGATACGGATAGTTTTTTTTGCAGCTGCATCCCCAAGTTTGTTAAATGCTGCCAGTGCTGTAACCAGCTTTGCCGTAGACCCAGGCTGGCTTGCATATGTAAACCCGATATCACTGTTTACATTCCAACCCGGTAAATTGTTTAGATCTTCTTCACTTAAGTTCATACGTTCCCATTCATTGACCGGCGGTAATGGCCACACTGCAGATGCAATTACATCGCCTGTATTATCTTCCATAACCACCACTGAAACTCTTTTTCTTCTCACACTATCATCATGTTGAATCGAAAGTTGAATTTTCGTTTGCAAAGCCGCGTCCATAGTAAGGGTAACATCGCGGTTGCGTTTCTTGAATTGTTCGACTTCATTACTGTTGATGCCGGCAAGAAGCATTTCAATCAACGCACTATAATCTCTTTTTGTGATGGTCATTTGAGTTTCCTTTGCCGGCATAAATTTTTCCGGCCTGTAGGAACTTGCACTCACCTGGTATTTCACCAACGGTGCAGGAAACCCCCGAAGTTCCGATGCATGGGCATACTCAGCAAAATAACCGTTATTGCCACCATCGAAAATATGGGTATTTGCATCACCTGTCCAGAAAAACATATGTTCTCCAAACGGATAATAACGATCTGCTCTTTTATAAGACAAGGCGGCAATTTCGGCAGTAGGTATTCCATAAAGACTGAGGGAATCCTTTTCTTTTTGTACCATTTCCGGATCGCTCGTTGCCAATATATTTCCATTTCGGTCAAATATATTTCCGGCCTGCAGCCTATTCATCAAAATGTTTATTCTTGGATTATAGCTAAATAACCTGCCTCCATTGCGATCTGCTACCAGTGAAGGTTCTACGATCCATCTTTTGTTGTTAAAAGTATAGGTGGAAACATTTATCACCAGCAGAACAATCGCTACGCAGGCGGCAAGCAAAGCAGGCATTAGATTTTTATCCTGCCTTTGCATAATATATTTCATTTGAATTTTCGAACCGTTGAATCGTGAGGCAGACAATAGGAAACCCGCAGCAATCATGCTACATAATAAAGATGTGCCTCCATAACTCGTAAAGGGCAAAGCCACCCCTGATAAAGGAAGAGCTCCGGTTGATCCACCCGCGATCAGCAAGAATTGCACAAAAGTTCCAATACCTATGCCTGCACATAAATAAAACAAAAAAGGCGTACCAGTTTGCCTTCCGATTATAACTGATCGATGCAGGTAAATTAAAAACAGGATAAAAATGCAAGTGATACCAACCCAACCAAATTCTTCTCCGATGGCGGGAAGGATCATGTCTGTATGTGCTTCCGGAATCGTTTTTGCAAATCCTTCGCCCGCTCCCTGACCGGCAATGCCTCCGCTTGAAATTGCCCAGATTCCATTAGCTACCTGGTCTCCACCAAATACTTGGTTGTCCCAAGGATTTGACCATATTGCTTTCCTGTCAACAAGTCTTTGCATCGGACCTGGAATTACCCTCGCAAGAACATGTATCTTATCAAGCAATAAAAATCCCCCTACTACCACAAGGGACATCACGGTAGATTCGCTCAATTTTCTTTTGGCGAATATCATGTACAATCCAAGTACCGCTACAGTAACACCTGTGGCAAGCCATATATTTTTGAGTAACCAAACACTTACTGCATATAATATCATGGCACCTGCAACTTGCATAAAATCTCCTCTCGAAAAAGAAAAAAGAATAATAAATGTAAAACAACATACAATGCCCGGACCGAGGTCGCCAAGAACGAAAAACGATAATATTGCAGCCACAATAGCGGCTAGCGCAAATACAAAAAAGTATAGCCTCTTGTTCCATGATGGATATTGAGAAATAAAATTTTCGTTCCTTGAAAAGAAACCAGCAAGAAATACGATGACAAGGTATTTCACGAGTTCGCTTGGCTGGAATCCCAACAGGTTTACTTTTACTCCGCTCCCCTGGGGACCGGTGCCAAATAATATCGTTAATACTAATAGACCAAATGCAGCGAGTGCCCATGGCCATCCGTTAGAAGCGCTCCTGCTATTCTTAAAAATAAATAGCCGGAACAATCCTGAATCTGTTGTAAACTTTTTAAGATTAATAAACTGCAGTATCAATATACCTGCAACTCCGATACAAAAATAAATAAAGGTGCTTTTAGCCAGGAACCGGTCGCGCAAAGGATCCTGCAGGCTAAACAATGTAATAAATGAAAACCCGGTAAGAATCATGATGATGGGTAATAATAATTGGTCTATACCTGGTGAACGGAATGTAAAAATGATATGCAGCAACAAAAAGGAAAAGAAAAATACACCCACGATTATCCAATACCACTTATTCACTTCGCCCGGTGACCTTACAATAAATGCCTTTTCTTTTTTTAGCGTGTTAAAATCTTTTGCAGAAAAAACTCTCAACAAATGCGGTGACTGAACAAAGCTGAAAGTCAGGTCGCCGTTCAGGTTTTGAGTACCTTGTATGCGGCCGAATTCATAACCCGGCTGTAAAGGCAACAATTCATATGCTTTATGTTCCGGTAGTTCTGAAAAGACAAATTTGCCCGATTCATCGGTGCGTGCATAGGCATAAAACGAAACCAATTGCCGGTGTTTGGCCGAATCTAAAATGAATACTTTTCTTACGCCATTACTAAATTGAATGATCTCTTTTTCATCTTCAGGATCATCTGCTGTGCCACTTGTATCCCGCTGCACCGACAACCTGAGCCTTACCAAAACTCCTGCGACTGGCTGATCGTGGTGATTTGTAACAATGCCTGAAATATTGTATGCTCCCATGGCTACATTTGTCCGCGAAGTTGCCTGCAATGGATGTATTAGTTCTTTCTCAAATGATATCGAATCCAGACCGGAGAAGCCGAGTAAATTCCTCGATAAAACCACGCGGTTTTTAAAGGATTTGCCGCCCTTGGTAAAAGCTTCATTTGCATTCACAAAATATTTTTGCTTATTAAGTTCACCTATGTTATCAATAACTACTGAGGGATCTTTAGCAGCCTTAATGGTTGATGCGATGAAATCGATGTCTTTCCGATCTTCAAAATAAAGACCTTTCGTTAGTAAATTCTTTATACTCACTGTATCTTTAATTTCATTAAGATTGACCATGGTTCCATTTTGCATCCGCGTATATACTCCGCTAAAATCACGCTGCAAAACCGCGAACATCTTTTGGAAAAGCAACACCATCACGACGGCAATAAGGGCCAGCGATAGCCGCTCAAACCTTCGATTAATAAACCATGTTGCAGGGGGTATCATTTAGAGTTTTTTAAGGGTAAGAGTGAAGTGAAGATGGAATCTCTAAATCGTCCGGATATAGCGGTATCGGGAAATGATAACTGGTATTGAACAGGCACAAGGCAGTTGATGAATTTCACATTCTTAAAAGCTATATTATTCTTTTGAACAATAATGGCTACATCAAAATTTTTAAATACAATGCTGTCGAGGATTATATGTTTGCACGTTTTATTAATAATAATCGCCGGCCCTTTGTAACTCGAATCGCAAGTAATGGTAACACCATTTCCCTTGATGTAAAAACTGTCTTTATTAATCAAAGCCGGTTCTGTCAAATCTAAAAGAGTTTCTTGCTGGTTAAACGTATACGTTCTTACCGAATCAATGACACTACGAATGAACAAATCACTGTTTTCTTTTTTTGGCTTAGCCGCTTCCGGTTTCAAAATAATGTTATTGCTTTTTACGCGGGTATCTTTTTGAAATAAAACCATGGCCAAAAGTCCAATCGATACAATAGTTAACAATGCGATAAAACTGCGTTTACGATTAACCGTTATTTCTATGGGTTCTGCCTGCGCAGTTTCTGTACTTTCATTTTTTTCAGCGTTTTTTTTTCTTTCAGCAGGTTTTAATGCAACCTTAGGTATAGGTTGATTGTTATTTTGTACAAGCACCGCGGTAATATTATCGTTTCCACCTGCATCATTTGCAGCGCCTACGAGTTCTGTCGCTTTTTTCCCCAGGCCATTTTTCTTAAGAAGGATTTCCAGGATTGTGTTAGAACAAATCATGTCTGACAGCCCGTCACTACACACCAAAATAATATCTCCCGGAAGAAAGGGAGATTCACCCATTTCAATAAAATCGTTAATGGTTTCGATATTTTCTTCAAAGCCCAGCGCTTTAGTAATCTCGTTACGACGTGGATGGAGCATCGCATCACGTTCTGACAAACGGCCCGACTCTTC
>JBEPVC010000095.1:0-7681 GCA_041691235.1 Chitinophagaceae bacterium | reverse complement strand
GAAGGAACCGGGCATTCCCACCTGCCCATAAAATAATTTCTTGCAGCAGGGCAATCGTAGGTGTTGCAACAATTATTTGCCAAATGCTGAACCAAACGGTTATGGGGAAACGCAGTTTTTATTTTATCAACACCTTTCTTAATTTTCTCATCATCAAAGCCGGCACTCTCCTGCCTGATATCATTTTCGATACGAACTGCGGGAACGTAAAATTTTTCTTTGAACCAGCCTGCAGCAGTATAACAAAAAAGCGGAAGGGTTTCTGCATTGGGCAATGTTTCGTATGCAGCAAGATAAGTTCCCGTATATGCAGGCGGAATGAAAGCCGCAACGGCCCAACCTTTTTCACATAAACGCATCTCTCCTGTTTTTACATCAAGTCCTATTCCGCGTCTACCCGGTAATTCATATAACTGGCCTCCGTCCGGTAATTCTATCCATTCATCTTTATCAACAGGTAATGCATCCCAGCCACTTCTGCCACATGCGTGCAAAGAAGTATCTTCAAAAATATTTCCTTCTCCATCAGAAAATAATATATAAGGGCTGTGCTTCAATTAAGATTTTAATTTATTAATTTGTTTACTGCGAATAAGAGATTGTGTTTAGACAAGCTTGTACAAATTTGTTGAAGTTTGTTTCATCAATATTTCCTTCATTTTCGATTTCCGCCTGTATTAATTTATTATTATTGAAATCGATCGTTAAAATGTTATCCTTTAAAATTACGTTGCTCAATTTGTTCCAGGAATATTCAGCCGCTGGAAAATTCATTCGCATTACGCAATTCTCGTTAAAAACAAATTTTAATTTCTGCAAAGATAAATGATACAAAATTCCGGTTACAGCACACGCAAAGGCAGCAAGATAATTTTGAAGCGAAACCCATGTTCCCGCTAAAACAAAAAATGTTACCTGGTTTACATTGAAAGAAATATTGTTTTTTTTCGCAGCATACACCTGGTAAATTATATACAAGCCTATCAATAATACAGCAGCCGACGCTTCATAAAAATGAATTTTTGCTACTAACAAAAAAATAAATACCGCAAGGTTTAGCAATACCAGTAACAATGCAATAAAGTGATAGGATTTTGTTTTATCATTCTTAAGAACAATCTCAAACTGCTGCATGACTGATCGTTTTATCAGCAACCATTAAATTGCAAAGTTTAAACAAAACTCTTGCTCCTACATTTGCGTCCCATTCATTTGCGCTTATTCCAACTTCATTAAGATCGAAGCCGATTAGCTTTCTTCCGCTTTGCAAAACTTTTTTGAAGAGATAAAATATTTGTTCTGTTTCAAATCCGCCCTGAACCGGCGTTCCTGTATTGGGACATAATTTAGGATCGAGGCCATCTATATCGAAACTTATAAAAACATTTTGTGGAAGATGCGCTACAATTTCATCCACGATATTTTTCCATGAGGCACCCTCAAAAATTCTTTCTTTAATTTCCGGGTCAAAATATGTTACTACGCGATCGTTGTGACTTTTAATGTAATCATATTCCGCCGGTGAATAATCTCTCGTACCAACCTGTACCAGCTTACTAAGTTGCGGAATTTCAGTTAGCGCATTAAACATTATTGACGCATGAGAATATTTAAAATTTTCATAGGCTTCGCGAAGATCACAGTGGGCGTCAATTTGTAATATGCCGAAGTCTGGGTATTTTTCAGCGATAGCTTTAAAAAATCCTAAAGGTGTACTATGGTCGCCACCAACAAGCCCCACCAATTTATCTTTATCAAGCAATTCTTTTGTCTGCTCATAAACCCAGCTATTTAAAAACAAGCTGCCCTCATTTACTTCCTTAAGCGTTTTGCACATAAACTTGTTGTCCTCAACAAGCTCGCCCTGTGAAATATAATTAATATACAATTCAGCCTCTTTGCGCAGGTAATCGCTTTTCAATAAAATTTTCTTATCAATATCTCTCATGTAGAAGCCATGTTTCCAGCCATCTGTTACATCAGTATCAGTGAGATCTACCTGCATGCTGGCTTTACAGATATGTTCTGCAGCTCTTGCTGTGCCTGCTTTATAGCTTACTGTAACTTCCCACGGCACCGGGAGTAAAACTACCAACGCATCTTCTTCGCTAAAGGGAAGCCCGAAAATATTGTTATTGGGATTGCTTACACAGTTTGGATCGAAATCGGAATGATTAGCCATTTTTTACGTAAAAAAATTTAAGAGTTTGCAAAGATAGTGTAAACGAAAAAGATGACAGCAGTATTATGGCGCTTCTATAAATTGCAACTTTTAAAAAATTTAATATTTATAAAAACAATGTGAATGCTTTAAATCATTTTTATCAAAAAATCACATGATTTTGAAGTAATTTTGCACTCGGCAAATACAAAAAATGAAAACTTCAAGCATTATTATTCTGGTAGCAATTGCAGCGGCAATAGGCGTTTTATTAATGTATTCCGTTGATTTCTCAACTTATGATACAATTGAATCTGCAAAGCAAAAACAAGGGAAATATGTACACCTGATTGCGAAGCTTGATAAAACAAAACCGATGCAGTATGATGCCGTAAAAGATCCCAATTATCTTTCTTTTTATGCGATTGACAGCCTTGGCGGAAGCACACAGGTTATTTATCGCAACACAAAACCGCCCGAGCTGGAGCAAAGTGAACGTGTAGTGCTGAAAGGAAAAATGGAAGGAAATGTTTTTGAGTGCGATAACATATTACTTAAATGCCCTTCGAAATATAAGGATGATAAAAAACAACTGGAGAAAACAGTTTCACAATACTAAATCGCCACATGAAGTTTGAAGGTGAACATTTATTACCCGGACAGGTTGGACATTTTTTTGTATTACTTGCTTTTGTTGCTTCATTAATTTCTGCGATTGCTTATTTCAAAGCTTCGAAAGTTGTTTTGGAAAACGAAAAACGCTCGTGGATTCTTTTTGCACGAGGTGCTTTTTTTATTCAATTTCTTTCGCTTATTACAGTTTTTGCAACAATATATTTTATCTGCTCACATCATTACTTTGAATATCTCTACGTTTATAAACACGCATCAAAGGAACTTGAACCAAAATATTTATTAGCATGCATTTGGGAAGGCCAGGAAGGAAGCTTTTTGCTTTGGTCTTTATGGCATTGTGTTTTGGGAAGTATTTTAATTTTTACCGCTAAAAAAAGAGAAGCGCCTATACTTAGCATTATAAGTCTTGCTCAATTTATTTTGCTGATGATGATTGTGGGCATTTATTTTTTTAATGTACGTATTGGCAGCAGCCCGTTCGTTCTTACGCGTAATGAAATTAATGGCCCTATATTTAGCCAGCCCGATTATCTTACCTACATTAAAGATGGAATTGGCTTAAACGTTTTGCTTAGAAATTACTGGATGGTAATTCACCCGCCGATTTTATTTTTAGGATTTGCAAGCACGATTGTGCCGCTAGGATTTGCTTATTCATCTTTAAGCACAAAAAATTTTGGAGACTGGGTGAAACCAGCATTGCCATGGACTTTGCTTAGCGGATGCGTGTTGGGTGTTGGTATAATGATGGGTGGCAAATGGGCTTATGAATCACTTTCATTTGGTGGTTACTGGGCATGGGATCCGGTTGAAAATGCTGCGCTGGTTCCCTGGATGATTTTAATTTCAGGATTGCATTGCATGGCAATTTATAATTCAACAGGTAATGCTTTAAGAGCTTCATATTTCTTTATTATTCTTAGTTATTTCTTTGTATTGTATTCTACATTCTTAACCCGCACAGGAATTTTAGGCGATACATCTGTTCATTCTTTTACCGAAGCAGGAATGGCGATGAATATATTAATCGGCATTTATGTAATTTTTATTTCGGTTCCTATGTTATTTCTTTTTATAAAAAATTATAAGAAGATTCCTTCTATTCAAAAGGAAGAAAATATTTCATCACGGGAATTTTGGATGTTTATTGGTTCACTCATTTTTTTTCTTGCTGCACTTTTTATAATTGCCGTAACATCGTTACCGGTTTATAATAAAATTTTCGGAACTAATTACGCTGATCCGCAGGACAGGGAATTCACTTATAACAAAGTGTTGGTTCTTGTCGCAATCATTATTGGACTGCTTACAGCTTTCTCACAATATTTAAAATATAAGAATACAGAAAAGAAATATTTATTCAAAAAGATGGCTGTGCCAATTGCATTAGCAATAATAATTTCTGTACTGCTTGCAATTTTTTACCCGATAGAATATACCAAGAAAGGCCCTGGTTTTTTGGGTGCAGTTTATATTGCTTTATTCGCTTCTCTTTTTGCTGTGATTGCCAATGCTGCTTATTTAGGATCCGTTTTAAAAGGAAATTTAAAAGCAGGCGGCGCTGCTATTGCTCATGTTGGTTTTACATTAATGATCGCGGGCATGTTAATTTCATCCGGCAATAAAAAAGTAATAAGCGATAACAGTAAAACAGGCTTGTTTATTCCATTTGATAAAGATCCTAACGGAAGAGATGCTAATAATCCCATGGAAAATCTCACGTTACTCAAAGGTGTTCCTACGCAAATGGGAAAATATACAGTTACCTATTTAAACGATTCTGATGGTCTTGAAAAGAATCGTGTTTTTTACAATATGCATTTTCAAAGAGTCGATAGCACAACCGGGAAAACGAAAGAAGATTTTTTACTTACGTCTAACGTTTACCGTATGAAGGATAATAACCTTAGCTCAAACCCGGGCACTAGACATTATCTAACTCATGATGTGTTTACTTACATTTCTACCACATCTGTAAAAAATGATACAGAGGATACAACCAAATTTGTTATTCATGAAATGAACATTGGCGATACAATATTTTATTCAAAAGGATTTTTTATTTTAAATAACATTCTTAAAAATCCTGACAATCAAAGATTTCATTTTACACCTGAAGACCTGGCAATGGCCGCGGATATTACAGTGTATGGTAAAGACAACTCCAGGCACAAAGTTTACCCCGCAATCGATATAAAAAATTCCCAGGTAAATTTTATTGACGATACCGCAATTACACAAAATCTTTATTTTAATCTTACCGGTCTTACAAAAGATAAAAAATTTAAGATCGGTGTTAAGGAATCAGACACTCTTACAGATTTCATAACACTCAAGGCGTATATTTTTCCGTATATAAATCTTGTTTGGGCCGGACTGCTTATAATGGCATGCGGTTTTATTATTTCAATCGGGCGGAGAGCTAAAGCAGCTAATTACATAACAGCACTGTCAGTAATAATAGTGCTTAGCGGGTTGTTCTATATGTTTTTAATAGCAAACAGCTAAAAGGTTTTGGCAATTTTTTATAGCTGAATTGTTGCACACACGGCTTTTAAATATAATTTTACAGGGCAATGCGTACCACTTCTCATCATACAAGTTTTGTATTCTCAATTATATTGCTTTCCTTTTTATGCACTGGTAGTAAGGTAAATGCCCAATCAAGGTATGGACAAAATGATACTATTCTAACACCCGCCGTTGTATATGAAGGTGATACCATCGAAGCAAAAATTTTAGCTGGAGTTTATGTGTGGGGAAAAAGTAATCTTACCGCAAAGGAACGGTGGACACGGCTTAGAAATGCAGTGTATGTTACATATCCATATGCAAAAAAAGCCGGTGTGGTTTTTAACGATATCGAAAAGCACATAGCAGGAAATACCGATAAGCAAGCCGTTTCAAAATACATTAACAGCCGCGAAAAAGAATTGAAAAAAGAGTTTACCGATCCGCTCACAAATTTATCAGTTTACCAGGGAAGAGTTTTAATGAAATTAATTAACCGGGAAACAGGCGGAACAAATTGTTATGATATTCTGAAGGAATTGAAAGGAGGCTTCACGGCCCGCTTTTGGCAAACCATTGCTTTCTTCTTTGGAAGCGATCTTAAACAACCTTACGATGCAAACGGCCAGGATGCTGAAATGGAAATGATTGTAAAGGAGGTAAAAAGAATGTATGGCTATTCATGATAAAAACTGTTTTATATTTTGAAATAACACTTACTCGTATGCTTTATATGCTTAATACCTTACTTAATCGTTAATCCGTCAGTTTACACCTCTTTTTATCATACCTTCGCTGCCAATAATATTTCACAGTTTACTGCCTTTATTATTATCCTTTAAAATGAAATTAGATCTTTTGGCATTTGGTATTCATCCGGACGATATTGAATTGGGTTGCTCTGGAACGTTGCTTGTTGAAAAGAAGAATGGAAAAAAAGTTGGATTAGTCGATCTTTCACAAGGCGAATTGGGAACAAGGGGAAACGCTGAAACAAGAAAAGAGGAAGCTGAAAACTCTGCGAAAATTTTAAACGTAGATGTAAGAGAAAACCTTGAAATGGCTGATGGGTTTTTTAAAAATGATGAAGACAATCAGAAAAAAATAATTAAAGTTCTTAGAAAATACAGGCCGGAAATTATTCTTTGTAATGCTGTTGAGGACAGGCATCCTGATCACGGACGCTCTGCTCAATTAGTAAACGATGCAACATTTTTATCGGGCTTAAAAAAGATAACAACGTTTGATGATGCAAATAAGCCGCAGGATGCATGGCGCCCTAAATATGTTTTCAATTATATACAGGATACATATTTAAAGCCAAATTTTGTAATTGACATTTCAGATGTTTTTGATAAAAAAATTGAGGCAATAGAAGCATTTACAACGCAGTTTTATAATGGAAGTACAGATGATAAAGAGCCGCAGACTTATGTTTCATCGCCTGAATTTATTGAAAGCGTTATTAATCGTGCGAAGATGTTCGGAAAAATGATCGGTGTAAAATATGCCGAAGGCTTTATGTCAAAAAAAATGATTGGGATGAAATCTTTTGATGCTTTTATTCAAAAGGATACTTAAAAAAAATAATAAGCGTTTTAATTAATGCTGCAATAACTGATTTAAATTAAAAGAAATGTCAACTCCAAAATTCCTACAAGGCAAAGGTGATTTTCACGTAGAGCTCAAAAAACGTGTAAATCAATACTTCACTGACAGAAAGCGTCCTATGACCGGTAACAACGCACTTTTATTAAAGGCGATCTTATTTTGTGTAGGATATGTGTTGCTTTACATACATCTCGTATTTTTTACTCCAATCCTTTGGATTGCGATTCCTGAGTGTGTACTATTTGGAGGGCTTACTGCAGCAATAGGTTTCAATGTAATGCATGATGGCGCACATGGCAGTTTCAGCAAACATAAAATTATTAACCAGGCAGCCGGATTCTCCTTAAATTTTTTAGGAGCAAGTGCTATTATGTGGAATATGAAGCACAACATTATCCATCACACCTATACTAATATTGATGGTGTGGACGATGATATTGAAGCGCGCCCCTGGCTTAGATTTGCTAGTACGCAAAAGAAAATGAAGTTGCATAAGTTTCAGCATTATTATTTCTGGTTTTTATACACTTTGCTTCATCTTGTCTGGATTTTTATGAGTGATTATAAAAAGTACTTTTCGCATAAAATTGGCACCGTTACTCTTCGCAAAATGACTATGAGAGAACACATTTCGTTTTGGACAGCAAAGGCTATTTATGCTTTTATGTTTGTTGCGCTACCGATAATGCTTTTGGGTTTTACCACCTGGGCTCTCGGCTTTTTAGTAATAACAATGGTTACAGGTTTTGTTATTAGCATTGT
>JBEPVC010000094.1:0-7732 GCA_041691235.1 Chitinophagaceae bacterium | reverse complement strand
TCAATGATTTCTGATTATTTAAAAGTTCGCAATTGGAAAGTATTGCATATTATGAGTGAGACCAAAAGTGATGAGCATCCTTTTACAGCGCCAGCGAAAATTATTGAAGGTGAATTATATTATGGACCTGCGCAAATAAGATTAATTTAAAATCAATCTGTAATTAGCCTTAAAAAAATATCCCTTCCGAGGAATCGGAAGGGAATTCTCTTTAACCCTTAAAACAACCAGCACAATTAAGTGTTGATTTGTTTATGATTGTATTTACGTTTGTTTTTAACTTTCGGATTTAAAATAAAAATTATGATAACGCAAAGTCCAGAACTTGTTGCATTGTTTTTACATAATTTACTTTAAGTCCTTTTATGAAGTGAGGGTTTATCTCATTCACATCTTTTTCATTCTGCGAGCACATAATAATTTCTTTTAAGCCTGCTCTTTTTGCGGCAAGCACCTTTTCTTTTATTCCGCCAACCGGCAGCACTTGTCCTCTCAACGTGATTTCGCCCGTCATAGCAAGGTAAGGCTTTACTTTACGGCCGGTAAACGAAGAAGCGAGAGCTGTCATCAGTGTAATTCCTGCGCTGGGACCGTCTTTTGGAACCGCACCTTCAGGAATATGAATATGCACATTTTTTTTATAAAAAAGTTGTGGGTCGATTCCATATTTTTTTGCGTTTGCCTGCAGGTAAGTCATAGCAGTGGTGGCGCTCTCTTTCATTACGTTACCGAGATTGCCCGTAAGTTTTAATTCTCCCTTACCATTATCGCTTGTTGTAGTTTCAATAAAAAGAATATCTCCTCCAACGTACGTCCACGCAAGTCCTACAGCTACTCCCGGCATATTGGCTGTTTTATACATTTCATTACTATATTTTGATCTTCCAAGAATTTTTTCAACATCTCCGAGACTTAATGTAGGCTTCAGCCTGCCTTTTTCGGCATACGTTCTTGCGAGGTTTCTCATTATACTTGCCAATTGCCTGTCAAGCTCACGCACACCGCTTTCTCTTGTGAAATCTGAAATTATTTTTTCAAGAACGGTATCACTTATTTTTATTGAAACATCCTTAAGGCCGTGTGCATCCTTTTGTTTTGGAATCAGGTGGCGTTTTGCTATTTCAATTTTTTCTTCTATCGCGTAACCACTGAGATCGATTATTTCAAGCCTGTCGCGTAATGCCGGTTGAATGTTTTGTAAATTATTTGCAGTAGCAATGAAAAGAACCTTGCTCAGGTCATATTCAGTTTCAAGGTAATTATCATAAAAATTATTGTTCTGTTCGGGATCGAGAACTTCAAGTAAAGCTGACGAAGGATCACCACGAAAATCAGTACCCACTTTATCAATTTCATCAAGAATCATTACCGGGTTAGAAGATTTTATTTTCCTGATGGATTGCAAAATTCTTCCGGGCATTGCACCTATATAGGTTTTGCGGTGACCGCGAATTTCACTTTCATCATGAAGGCCGCCAAGACTTACTCTTACGTATTTGCGATTGATAGCATTTGCTATACTTTTTCCTAAAGAAGTTTTTCCGATTCCTGGAGGGCCTACAAAGCAAAGGATTGGGCTTTTCATATCGCCTTTCAATTTCAGAACTGCAAGGTATTCGAGTATTCTTTGCTTGATCTTTTCCATTCCGTAATGATCATGATCTAATATTTTTTTTGCTTTTTTAAAATCATATTGATCTTTGGTATAATCTTCCCAGGGTAAATCAAGCATTAAATCAAGATGATTATATACAACTGAATAATCCGGAGTTGAAGGATGCATGCGTTCGAGCTTTTCAATTCCTTTATGAAACATTTCTTTTGCAGTTGCAGGCCATTTTTTTAAATCTGCTTTTTTCTGCATTTCTTTTATCTCCGCAAAATTATCTCCACCCAACTCTTCTTTAATGGCTTTTAGCTGCTGTTGTAAAAAATAATCTTTCTGTTGCTTATCCAGCTCAGCGCGGGTTTTGTTGGTTACTTTATTTTTTAATTCCGCATATTGTAATTCCGTTTGCAGCAAATTCATAAGTACTTCTGCCCGTGCCTTAATATTATGAATCTCTAATAATTTTTGTTTTTCGGCGATTGTGCTATTTAAATTACTGCTCACAAAGTGAATTAGAAATGCAGGGTTTTCAATGTTCCTGAGAATGATTGACGCTTCGGACGGAAGATTAGGAGAAAGCTGAATAATTTGACCTGCAAGCTCTTTTATGGAAGCCACCATTGCATCAAAATCCTTGTCATCTTTTAATTCTTCTTCACCTATTACAGTAATTTTTGCCTTAAAATATGGATCATCAGAAATGATTTCGTCAATCTTAAATCTTTTTCTTCCTTGTATAATTACTGTTGTGCCTCCGTCGGGCATTTTTATGAGCTTGATAATTTTTGCAACAGTACCTATATCAACCAAATCGCTTATGGTAGGTTCTTCCACAAGGCTGTCTTTTTGAGATACAACACCTATCAATTTGTCACCTTTGTAAGAATCGGTTACAGCTTTAATACTCTTATCTCTGCCGACTGTTATTGGAATCACTACACCGGGAAAAAGAACGGTATTTCTTAATGGAAGGAGTGGCAATTCACCGGGAATAGGCTGATCATCAATGTTTTCACTTCCATCTTCGTTTAAAGGAATTATCGGCATAAATTCCATTTCTTCCTCTGAGCCTGCTAAAAAATAATTTCTATTCATATAATTTTTCACTTGTCAATCTGTCAATACTTCTATCAAAGAAACGAAGTTTTGAAGGGAATTGTATAATGTTCAACATTAATGCCACGTTAAAACAGCTATTTTAAATAAAAGCTATGTAGAATCTAAGCGTAATAACTTTTTAAATATTGTGCCGTCCTTCGCAATAAGTCTTGAAAAGATAAACATTTACTTTTGCAGCATGAATATTTCTTACAGTGATGAAGAGCTTTTTATATTTAAAAAGATATCGGAGGCAGGAGCAGATCTCGCATTGCCGGTTTATATAATAGGAGGTTTTGTAAGAGATAAAATTTTGAAGAGAGCTACCAAAGATGCAGATATTGTTTGCATGGGAGATGGCATTGAACTTGCAAAAAAAACTGCTGAAAAATTTAAACCCGAACCGGAAATTGTCGTTTTTAAAAATTTTGGAACGGCACAGATAAAAATATATTCAAAACAAGTTTTTAATAAAACAGTTCCATCTCCAAAGGAGGGGGGTTGGGGTGAGGCTGCATTCGAAATAGAATTTGTTGGTGCAAGAACAGAAAGCTATACCGATAAAAGCCGAAAGCCACAGGTTCAAACTGGCACACTCGATGATGATAGAATGAGAAGAGATTTTACAATAAATACTTTGGCAATAAGCCTTAATAAAAATGATTTTGGGAAGTTGATTGATCCATTGGATGGATTAAAGGACATAGAAGAAAAAATTATCAAAACTCCGTTACCGGCTGAACAAACTTTCAGTGATGATCCGTTGAGAATGATGCGCGCGATAAGGTTTGCCACACAATTACATTTTACAATAGGGGCCGAAACGTTTGAAGCGATAAAGAAAAATGCTGAAAGAATAAAAATCGTAAGTGGGGAACGGATTACCGATGAGCTAAATAAAATTATTTCAACCGATAAGCCATCTGTTGGCTTCGATCTTTTGTATAAAAGCGGGTTGCTTAAAATAATTTTTCCGCAGATGGTTGAACTCGCTGGCGCGGAATATATTGATGGCAAAGGGCATAAAGATAATTTTTACCACACTTTGCAAGTGCTTGATAATATCGTGCCTCATACCAATGATCTTTGGTTGCGGTGGGCAGCAATCTTACATGATATTGCCAAGCCGGTAACAAAAAAGTTTGAAGAGGGCCATGGCTGGACTTTTCACGGGCATGAGGTAATCGGGGGAAGAATGGTTCCAAAAATATTTGCGCAAATGAAATTGCCACAAAATGAGAAAATGAAATTTGTGCGAAAAATTGTAGAGCTGCATTTACGTCCCATAAGTCTTACAAAAGAAAATATAACAGACTCGGCTATACGCAGGCTCCTTTTTGATGCGGGTGATGATATTGATGCCCTGATGATTTTATGTAAAGCGGACATTACTTCAAAAAATAAACAAAAAGTTCAAAGGTTTCTATCAAACTTTGATATGGTAAGCCAGCGACTGCGAGAAGTTGAAGAAACAGACAAAATCAGAAACTGGCAGCCGCCTATAACGGGCGAAATTATTATGAACGAATTTAATCTTCAGCCATCAAGGATAGTTGGTGATATTAAAAATGCAGTTCGCGAAGCTATTTTAGATGGCGCCATACCAAATGATTACGATGCTGCTTTTGACTTTATGACAAAAACAGCTCATTCACTGGGTATACAAAAAAAGATTAATAATTAAAAATTTTCAGGCGACAGTTTTAGATATTTTAATTCAGGACTAAGTATTAATTTCGTGACATGGCTATTTTAAAATTCAGAGTATATTGGGAAGATGATGACAGCGTTTATCGAGATGTTGTAGTAAAACATTCCCAAACTTTTTTTGAATTGCATAAAGTGATCCTGAAATGCTTTGAATTTGACAATAAGCACAATGCAACTTTCTATCGGAGCAACGATAAATGGCAGCGGGGCAAAGAAATCACGCTTGAAAAATATGACAAGAAATACCAGGCTGAACCATTGCTTATGACTAATGCAACAGTCGGTTCGGAAATTCGTGATCCAAATCAAAAATTTATTTATGTGTATGACTTCCATAAAAACTGGACTTTTATGGTAGAACTTATCAACGTAAATAAAGAAGAAGATAATAAGATTGCTTATCCTTCGTGTATACGAAGCGAAGGAATTGGCCCCAGCCAATACGGAACCAAAGGCCTCATTAATGAAAAGCTTGCTGAGATAGAGGAAAAATATGATTTAAATAATGTTGTGCTTGCCGATGGTTTTGGCGAAGAAGGTGAAGCCGGAACAGAAACAGAAACCGAAACTGAAGTTGATGAAGAAGTGGAAGGAAGCGCAACAGAAGAAATTTAAAAATAATTTGTAAGGTTCTTTACAAGCCTAATCAAATTAAATGACGAATAAGACCTGCATTATTGTATCTGGCGCTACTGCTGTTGGAAAAACATCTCACGCCATTGATCTTGCGCTGAAATATAATACCCAAATTATTTCTGCGGATAGCCGGCAATGTTATAGAGAACTTAATATAGGCGTTGCAAGGCCTTCTGCTGAGCAACTTGACAGCGTTCCGCATTATTTTATTAATTCTCATTCTATTTATGATGACGTAAACGCAAAAGTATTTGAGCAATATGCGCTGGACGCTGTTCAAAAAATTTTTGAAAATAATGATGTTGCTGTTATGGTTGGCGGCACGGGTCTTTATATAAAAGCATTTTCTGAAGGCCTTGATGAAGTCCCTGCGATAGACGAAAACATAAGAACTGAAATTAATGAGACCTATAAAATTGAAGGGCTGCCGTGGCTTCAAAATGTAATAAAAAATCACGATCCCTTATATTTTTCTTCGGGTGAAATGCAGAATCCACAAAGAAGTTTACGGGCACTAGCTGTAAAGCTCTCAACCGGAAAATCAATTTTGGATTTTCAAGTGGGGAAAAAAATTAAAAGAAATTTTGAAATAAAAAATATTTATTTGGAATTGCCGAGAAGCGAATTGTATAAAAGAATTAATAACCGTGTAGATGAAATGATGAATGCCGGTTTATTACAGGAAGCAGAAAATCTATTTCAATACCGGCATTTTAATGCGCTGCAAACTGTGGGCTACAAAGAAATTTTTGAACACATAGACGGAAAATTATCCCTGCATGATGCCGTTGAAGAAATAAAAAAAAATACAAGGCATTTTGCAAAAAGACAAGTAACGTGGTTTAAAAAATTTTTGTAAATAATTTTCGGATTTCTAAATCTTAAACCCGATAGTTGCTATAATATTTCCCCCGTTATTTTTTATAGCAGCAGGCGAATTTGGTTTATTTTCCAGCAGGTAAGGATAATGAATATCTTTATTGATTGAATAAACATAGGTAAGGTCAAGAAATATCCCTTTGTTCCTGTAACCCAGGCCACCACTAACTTTATAAAGACTGGCAGTTTCATTTTTATAGGGATTGCCATAGTAAGAGCCACCCAGCCTGAACATGTAGGTATTAAATTTTAATTCGCCACCCAGCCGGAAATTAAAAGCATTTTTGTAAAGATTTTTCATTGCCTTATTAACTGAAGAATAATAATTCTTTGCATCTGTATCCGATTTATCAGAGGCACTAAACGAAGCGCCTTTGTAATTAACAAACTCTATGTCTGCAGTAATAAAACCACGCTGATTTTTTATATTTTCAGCTTCGCGAAAAATGTATGAGCCACTTGCTATAACCTTTAGCGGTGTATTCAAATTATATTTTGATTCAAGTATTTGATCATTATTCAAGAAAGAAGAGGTTTGTCTTTTTATTCCTGCGCCGCCATAGCCTTCCAGGTCTGTAATTACTTCTGTAGAATATTTATCGGTTAGCTGGTAATTCGTTGGAATTTGAAAATCAAGCCCAAGCCTTACGTTTTCAACAGGCTTATAGATAACCCCAAATTTTGCAGTACCACCAATGCCGCTTGTATGCAGGCTTTCATTCGATTCAAAATAATTAAAATTATTGTTGGTGTTTCCTGATGCATCACTTTCTTTATAACTGGCATCACGTGTATAGCTTAAAAAATCAAAGCTTAAGCCCACACCAAAAAATATTTTATCATTTAAGTTAATGGCGCCGCCTAATGCTAACTCAGTAATACCACCAGTTGTGATAATAGTATTTTCCTGGGTAAGGCCAAAACCCGGATCAGCCAAACTGCTATATCCTGTAACTTCAGAGCTATCTGAATTATAAGTTGGATTAATGAGGTAAGTATTTACAGCAAGGCTTGAACCAAAAGGATAGTTTTTGGCAGCATCATTCGGATCGGTAACATTATTATCTACCAGTTCTTCCAAATATTTTTCTGAATAGGATGATGCATTATTTTGTCCTTTATAATAAACGTGGTTATTGAAATCAGCCAACCTGTTTACACCGATAGCAAACGTAAAATTTTTTACTTTTTTTCCTTGCGATGGTGTTGAAAATAAAAGTCCGCTTGCGCCAAGATTAAAATTATCATTGTTACTCATTGTCGCCGTTCCTTTATAAGTTGACGTTAGATTTTTTAAAGAGTATCCTGGTGTTATTACAATCTCGCCGGTTTTATAAAACCCCAATCCTGCCGGGTTAATAAACAAAGACGAAAATTCTCCGCCTAAGGAAGCTCCTGCGCCACCAATAGCCTGGTTGCGGGCAGTTCCGTTTTGCGTTAAGTATGAATAGCGAAGTGCATCGGCAGGCTCCTGCGCATAGCTTTTAATGGTAGCAAACAATACGATTGCTATTAAATATGTTGTTTTCATTGTACAATAATTTGAATAGTGAGCGGTTAGCCCTCGGGTATTAATTACTACTTTCTAAAAGTTCGTACAGGTGCACTGCTGCTGCTTCCTGAAGATGATGAGCCGCTTCCCGAACCGCTGCTTCTGACAGGTGACGAATTATTATTGCTGTTGTTTGAATTGCTGTAATCCCGGCTACTGCTATTATTGCTGTTATTGGAAGGTGTGAAAACTCTTCTTATAAAATTACCCACGCCGGTTGCATTTGCAGGTGGTGTTGAAAAAGTTCG
>JBEPVC010000093.1:0-7749 GCA_041691235.1 Chitinophagaceae bacterium | reverse complement strand
CCTATTCTTGTTTCATCACTTACTCCGCGATCAATTGTACAATTGGCGCCAATTTCAACATTATCTTCAATAACAACTTTACCACAGCTTTGCATTTTTTTGTACCATACTTTCCTGTTCTTTTTTGTATTTAAATAAAATGCATCGCTGCCAATAACAGTTCCGGAATGTATTTCCACATTGTTACCAATTATGCTGTTATCATACACCGATACATTAGGATGTATAATACAATTGTCTCCCACGCTAACATTATTTCCCAAAAAAACATTAGGCATTACAACAGTATTCTTTCCAATCCTTGCAGTATCGCTTATCATTTTGGCTGAAGAAGTGAATGGACTGAAGTGCTGAACAATCTTCTGATACGCTTCGAAAGGATCTTCAACAACGAATAAAGTTTTTCCTGCAGGCACTTCTGTTTTTTTATTTATAATAATAAATGTTGCGTCGCTGTTTAAACATGTGTCATAATATTTTGGATGATCAACAAACACAATATCACCGGCATTTACTTTGTGAATTTCATTTATGCCTGTTGCTGAAGATTCTTTTATACCTGCAATTTCTGCATCAATAAAATCAGCAATCCATTGTGCTGAAACAGGCGAAGGGAATTTCATAAATGTAAAATTTTACAATCAAAGATAAAGGTTGTCAATTGCATGCTAATTGCAATTTTGATTTTTCGAAAATGTCACGGAAAAAAAATTTTGCTAAATTTTAAAAAAATAAAATGAAATAAAAATTGTCTGCAGGGAGTAATAAAAAAATAAATGCTGCGTTATATTGATAATTAGAGTTGATGACTTTAAAAACAAAAGTTCTTTAAAAGTATTGCGAGCATTGATTTTGATAAGATGAATGTTTATCTATGTTTTAAAAACAAATAATTAAAACATGAAGACAAAAGTGAGAATGAAAAAAATTTGCACGCTAAATTCAACGTCCTTATCCACAACCAGTTTTTGAATGTTGATAAAAAAAACAAAAAAAATTTTCTTGTTAGAAGAAATTATTTCTAATATTGTGTAAGGAAATTTTTATTCCGGTACTTACTAACCCATCCATATAACAAAGCCCGAGCAGATAATGACGGGCTTTATTATTTTTTACAAGCTCATCTTTGTAAAAAAAATTTAGTCATATTTTTCAATTCATTTTTTTTGAATAAATATTTTATTGTCTATAAACCTTTCAATGTTCTTTCACAGTTTACATCGCATGAAGGGAAAAAATCCCTCAAAGATTTTTTTAATGTCCCATCAAATGTATATCCAGTAGGGCGGCTCGATTACGATAGTGAAGGCTTGCTAATACTCACTGATGATAAACGTTTAAATAATTACCTTCTTAATCCATTGCATGAACATGAGAGAGAATATTACGTGCAGGTTGAAGGAAATATTAATAGCAACGCCATTGCTGAATTGCAAAACGGTGTTAGCATTAATATCAATGGAAAAATATATCACACAAAAAAATGCAAAGCGAATATATTAGAGCCTTCTTTTAAAATTGCAAAAAGAGATCCACCGATTCGTTTCAGAAAAAATATTCCTGAAAGCTGGCTGTCGATTATTTTAACAGAAGGTAAAAACAGGCAGGTTAGAAAGATGACAGCAAAAGCTGGCTTTCCTACATTGAGATTAATTCGTTATAGAATTGAAAAAATTACTTTACAAAAAATGAAGCCAGGAGAAATGAAAGTTTTATCTCACACAGAATTGTATAACTTGCTGCAAATAAAAGAAAGATCTACATGATAAAATCAATGACAGGTTTTGGAAGAGCGGAACAAACAGTGAATGATAAAACATATTTGGTTGAAATAAAATCGCTGAACGGAAAGCAGTTGGAAATTAATTTGAAAATTCCTCCTCTTTTAAAACCTTATGAATTTGATATCCGCAATCTTCTGCAGGAAAACTTACTTCGGGGCACAGTTGAATGTTTAATTGTTATAAAACAAAATGGCACTTCAAAACCTGTGGTAATAAATACAGATCTTATTAAAGCATATTACCTGCAAATTAATGAGCTCGCCACGGAGTTAAAAATTGATGCCAACTCAGTACTTAGTGCTTTGCTGCGTTTGCCTGAAGTAGTAACACCCAGCAACGAAATACTCCAAGAAAATGATTGGGCAGAATTAAAAAAAGTAATTGAGACCGCGTTAAAAGAGCTCAATGATCATCGTACAGATGAAGGGTTATCGCTTGAAACAGAATTGCGGCTTCGCATAAAAAATATTAACGACCAGGAAGAAGAAATATTGAAGCTTGAGCCAAGAAGAAAAGAGCGGATGAAAAAAGAGCTCATACAAATGCTGGAAGAAAATGTTGGCAAGGAAAATTATGATTCTAACCGCATGGAGCAGGAACTTATTTTTTACATTGAAAAAATTGACATCAGGGAAGAACAGGTGAGGTTAAAAAATCATTGTCAATATTTTATTACAATTATGGATGACGCTGAAACAGCAAAAGGAAAAAAACTTTCATTTGTAATACAGGAAGTAGGCCGCGAAATTAATACTACCGGATCAAAAGCTTATGATTCAGACATTCAAAAATGCGTAGTGCTTATGAAAGATGAACTTGAAAAAGCAAAAGAACAAATCTTTAACGTGTTATAATATTTGAAACTCCTTCGGTTTGGACGTAACAAAAGTTTTCAATCTCTTATTTTTGTTAAAAAATATATCTGAAAAAAATTTTACTCATATCGCTTCTTGCAATGTCGCTGCTTTCATGCGTAAAAATTGATCTCTTTGAAGAACAAGCTCAAATCCCATCCCAGCAATGGTTTTATAACAACAGTCCTTCGTTTACATTTGAAATCACTGACACCGCATCTTTGTACAATCTTTATATTGTTTTAAGGCATACTGACGCTTTTAATTATAGTAATATATGGCTGCGGCTTGGTTCGAAAGGCCCCGGCGATTCAACGCATTTTCAAAATATTAATCTTGTACTTGCCAGCGATGCAAATGGCTGGGAGGGTACGGGTGTTGATGATATTTTCGAGGCTAGAAAAAATATTACTCCCGGGCCCGTGCCATTCAAGAAACCCGGTAAATACACATTTACTATTTCGCAGATAATGCGTGAGAATCCGCTAAACCATATTTTGAATGTAGGTTTTCGTGTAGAAAAAGTACAATAGGTTAGCTACGTAAATTTCTTAAAAATCTTTTAGCGCATTTTTTGTTTACAAACATTTTAAAAGTATGGCTTACAAAAAGCCTTTTAAAAATAAATTCAAAGTAAAAACAATTCTTACTATCTATATTTTTTATTGGTTTTTACTTGCCTATATTTTAGCCGCACTAATTTTTTGGTTTATTACTCTTAATAGTCAAAATATTCAGCTTAGTAAATACAGGCTTGATATGATAGACGTTGATGATGCAATGCATCAGCAAAAGCAGGAAGAAATTGCCGATGCTACACAACGCAATACAACCCAATACCTCGGCGAGGGAATAACGTTTTTAATTCTTATATGCTCAGGAGCAGTATTTGTTTTTAGAATAATAAACAGGCAATTTAAACAGGCCCAGCAGCAACAGGATTTAATAATGGCCATTACACATGAGCTTAAAACACCTATTGCTATAACAAAGCTTAACCTTGAAACTTTGCAAAAAAGATCGCTTGATAATGTACAGCAACAAAAACTTATCAGCACTACCATACAAGAAGTAAATCGCTTGAATGCCTTGTGCAATAATATTCTTTTAACAAGCCAGATAGAAGCAGGTGAATATAAAATCACCAAAGAAGAAATTGATTTTTCAAAACTGGTTAAAGAATGTGCTCTTGATTTTATTGTTCGCTTTCCGCAAAGAAAAATTGAGATGCAATTGCCCGACGCTGCATTTATTAGCGGAGACCTGCTGTTGTTAAAACTAGCTGTTAACAATCTTTTAGATAATGCAATTAAGTATTCCGGAAAAGAGGATATAGTTTTGCTTAAACTTTTTCAGACTGAAAAAACAATGAAGCTGCAGGTTATTGATGAGGGCCTTGGCGTTGCTAATGAAGAAAAGGGAAAGATATTTGAAAAATATTATCGGGGAATGTTAATGCAGGCAAAGGGCACAGGACTCGGTCTTTACCTGACTAAAAAGATTGTTCAGGAACATAATGGAGATATCAGAATTATAAACAACCTTCCGCGTGGAAGCGTTTTTGAAATAACGCTCACTAACAAAAAAAACTAATCTTTCATTCAAACATTTATGCAAAACAAATTATCTATTCTGCTTGTGGAGGATGAGGAAAATTTACAAGACACCCTCAAATTAAATTTTGAAATGGAAGGATATGAAGTTACTTCCGCGTATGATGGACTTCAAGCTTTGAAAGCGGTTCAAAATGAATACTTCGATCTTATCATTCTTGATGTAATGTTACCGGAAGTTGATGGAATAACAGTTTGCGAAAACATCAGGCTTTCAAATTCTGAAATGCCTATACTGATTTTAAGCGCGAAAAATAACAGCACCGACAGAGTAACAGGTTTAAAAAAAGGAGCCGACGATTATCTTACCAAACCATTTGACCTTGAAGAATTATTGATACGCGTTAAAAAGCTAATTAATAAAAGTAAGCGCATCTCATCAAAAGAACCGGTGATTGAAATGTTTCATTTCGGAAAAAATAATATAAATTTTAAAGCATTGGAATGTACTACTAAAGCCGGCGAAAAAGTTCCTCTCACAAAAAAAGAAGCAATGCTTCTCAAATTGCTTATTGAACATAAAAACGAAGTGGTAACCCGTGAAAAGATTTTGCAATCAGTATGGGGGTATAATGTTTATCCAACAACAAGAACGGTTGATAATTTCATTTTAAGCTTTCGCAAATATTTTGAAGACGACAGCCGCAATCCAAAATACTTTCACTCTGTAAGAGGCATTGGATATAAATTTACCGAAAACTAGATCACCTGCTTATCTAATAAGGCTACTACTTCCGAAGCTTTTTCATAAACTTCTGTCATGTGATTTACATTTGAGGGAGGCGCATATAAATTAAGCTCTACTTCATCAATTAGCGATGAAAGCCGAAGCGAAGTACCAAGGCCCACATTATATTTATCCAGCTCTTCATTCATTCTTTTTTTGCTAAGCTCTTCGGCAGGCACTTTTAATTTAAAGGCCAAATATTTTTTTAAAGATGAATGAAGCACAGAGTAAAAACCAGCGTTGTTTTCTTCAATTAATTTGTCATGAGCATCCTGCAGCGGGTTTGCCGGAATCAAAAATTCAGGTTCAGGTTTTTCTATCTTACCCGGAGCTCCTTTTGATTCAGATTCTTTTTTCTGAGGATTAGTGCGTGGAGTAGTGTCCGTTAGTTCTTTTCTATTCGGGCCATTTCGTTTAAGTGCTAAAAATATGATGCCCACAATTAAAAGAATACCCCCAATAAAATATGCAGCATATTCCCTGAAAATATTTACTTCATCATCACTTTTCGTTGTTAAATTTTTAAAAAAAGATGCACCATGTGAATGCCCTTTTCCTTTTGTAACAGATACAATCAAAGGTTGCGTTTGCAGAGTTTTATAAGTTTGCGATGCAGGATCAAAAAATGAAAATGAAAAAGTTGGAATAGTATAAGAACCAGCCTTTGAAACAGTAAAAGGGAAAACAAAAGTTTTATTTCCTTTCATAGGAATAGAAAACTTATCGATCTCATCATTTACTTTGGCATCGTAGCCATCAATGCCATCTGGCCAGTTTATTTTTGGCGCATTTATTAACTGTATATTTCCTATGCCGCCAATAACAACTTTTAAATTTCCTGCATCATCAGTTGTAATATTATTTTTTTGAACGGAAGAATTTATTGTGAAACTTCCGACAGCCCCTTTAAAATCTGTTGGCTTATTTTCTTCAGGCAATGGCTTAACTGTAATTTCAACAGGCTTACTTTTTAGAATAACGTGCTGCTGAACTACTGCGTCTTCGGGCGATGTGGCATCTGCAAAATTTTGCATCATATCAAAAAACATATCGCCTTTTTGAGAACCTGCATATTCTGCTTTTAAAAAAGTTACCTTATTATCTGCAACAACAGGATCAAGCGTAACTGTTCCAGGTTGCAAAGGATATAATTGCACCTTTCTTAAAGTATATACATTATACCCGCGGCCATTATATTTCTCAACGCTTGAAGAATTGTTATCATTGAGTTGAAGATCACTCACAGAAAATCCGTTAAACGACGGCGCATCGGTTATAGTAGATTCTGAGCGAAGCCTTGTATATAATTTATAGGAAGCAATAATTGGCTCGCCTACAAAACAGCTTGTTTTGCTAACATCAAGTTTTATGAAAAGATTTTTTTGAACCTTCTCATTTATGTTATCTCCTTTCTTTAAAATATAATCATCAAACTGCTGAACCGTTGGTTCGGTTGGAAAATCAAAACGTAGATTGGGGAATGGAGATAAAGAAGTTCCTCCTCCGTTATTTCTCTGCGAAGAATTAGGATTGGAAGCATTTGTAACCAATATATCTATCGGCTCGCTTTGAAATTGCTTGCCATCTGCTTTTGCAGTAGCTGGCCCAATAGTAAAATTTCCTGTTGATTGTGGCTTTAAAAAATAACTTATGGAAACATAGCGGCTCACGTTTCCATTTATATCACTCATCCCGCTTTCCTGGTTTGGCCCGCTTACAACAGAAAAATTTTTAAAAGAAGGCGGATCAATACTTTCAACGTTTGATGCGTTCTCTATTTTAAACTGTACCTGCAGATAATCATTTTTACCAATTTTTTTATCAGGACATACCGCGGAAAATTTTACCTGCCCGTAAGAAGAGCAACTAATTGCAGAAAAAAGAACCAGCAGAAAAAAAACCCTGCTTAAATGTGTTTGTAAATATCTAATCATCTGTTTCCGCAAAACATAGTGGATGACAAATTTAGTCTTAAATGAAAAGTAACAAATGCTAAAAAAAACAAGCGCTGTTAAAAAATTTTTAAATAACAACCTTAATCAAGGCAAATCCCCCATCTGGGGCCTGACAATAATATCTTCAACACAAGCCTGCGGCGAAAGCATCGACGATACATATATCATCTCTGCAATATCATTAACCTCCATAATCCTCGAAGCTTTTACTCCGCTGGCTTCCCATGAAGAAGTAAATACAGCGCCGGGATAAACCGAGGTTACTTTTATATTAAATGGCTTTAACTCTTCGCGTAAATTTTTACTGAATCCCATCAACGCATGTTTGCTGATACTATACGCCCCGCCATTGTTATATGCCTTCAATGCTGCAATAGAGCACATATTAAAAATATGACCGGATTTTTTTTGCATCATAGAAGGAAGTAATGCCCTTGTTAAATAATAGGCGCTGTATAAATTGGCTGCCATCATTTTTTCAAGTGTTCCGTCTTCTTCATTATAAACGCTTCCGGGAATAAATTGGCCCGCATTATTTATCAGTACATCTGTTACTATTTTTTTTGCTGCCAGCCAGCCGGAAAATGCATCGGTAGATTTTTTATTACCAAGATCAGCTGCGAAATATTCAACAGTTACCTTGCTGTTTTTTTCCTTAACCTGCAATGCTGATTCAGACAGTTCTGCTTCATTCCTGGAACACATAAAAATATTATTTTCAGACACGGCAAATTTTTCAGCAAGCGCTTTTCCAATACCTTTGCTTGCACCCGTTATTACAATATTCATAATTTTATTTCGTTGAATGCTTATAGG
>JBEPVC010000092.1:0-7849 GCA_041691235.1 Chitinophagaceae bacterium | reverse complement strand
TGTATCTGCATTTTCACCTTTGTGATGCTGATTGCCTGATTCATATTCTGCGCTGGTTGCCCACGATGTATTATTGTTCCAAGTTAATGTCATGTATCGAACTCCGCGATTGTATAAACTATCCAGTTTATTTAAATCATCTTCTATCATGTGGCCGCCTTCAACGCCAAGCATGCAACCCAATTTATGTTCTTTCACAGATTCTTGTAATTGGGCAGGTGTAGTAACCAGCATCATTCTTGAAGGATTGCGACGTACCCATTCATACAAGGAATCAATTTCCCTGTTGGCGAATTTGTAGGGATTGTCTTGATGGCCGTCACAAAAAATTGAAAACACCTGGACATCTAATCCGCCTTTAATCATGCGATTTAAATCGCTGTGTGTTTTGCCGGTCAAATCTTCATCAAATCTGTACCCTTTTTCGATGCAGGTGCTTATGACATCATTGTGCGTATCGCAAACAATTGCTTTTTTATGAATCTTTTTATAAGATTGGCTTTTTGCAGAAGACAAACAAGCAAAAGCAATTACTAATAAGACAGGAATTCTCATTTTTTGAAACAATTTTAATGTATTGACCGTTCAAGGTAAATACAAATTTGTAAAAAGTAATTTTAGACTTTGTTTCATTTTGCTTTGAGAATAAAAAAAATTTTATTGCAGTTATTTAATCCCTTCTTCTTTTTTAAATCCATAAGAAGTCTGCAAAATATATTCATAAAATTGGGTCAAAGAGCTGCCGACAACAAATTCGTAAGAAGGCCTGTAGATTTGTTTATATTTTGTGAGCGTGTCTCCGTTGAGACCTGTAATTCTGTTAATGATTTTTGAATTAAAACGATAATTAACATACCTGTCCTGCTCGTCCTGGATTAATCTCTTTTGAAAAGCAATATTTTCCTTCTTTTTCCTGAAGCTAAACATACCGATCAGGTCGTCAAGATTAAGCCCTGCAGGCTCACCCGGCGTATATGTTGAGCTGATACCCGGCTTTTCATAATTAAAAACCTTTTCATAATCCATCCTGTTTTCGGCTGAATCGCGGCGATACGAATCTGCAAAAACAGTAACTCCCTGCAGCAATTTATATTTTGCGTTTACCCGTATACGTAAGGAGATATCAAACTCATTATAGTTGATGATGGTTTTTACCGGAAATTTTACCGTTGATTTTCCTTTATAAAAAAAACTCAATGAATCAGTTTCCGCAACGTTAATATGGTATGCGCCGAGTGAATCGGTAATGACAGGCAACCGGGATGTGCTGGAAACACTTACTCCCTGTACTCCGTATAATTTTGTGGAATCATACACGGTTCCTGAAATTATTATTTGCCCGGTTGATTTTAAAACCAGGCTATTAAATAAAACCAGGAAAGAAATTTTAAATAGTAGCTTTTTTTTCAAATTTTTTTGGTGCGTAATATTACATCATTGCTTTTATGAAAAGGCAGACGCAATTCTTTTTTAACGCTGATTTTTGAAAATGAGGTTTCGAACCTTTCTTATTTTACACCCTCGGATTGGGACTTTCTTTTATAAATCTTTGCAATAATCCACATAATCACCGGCGTAAACGGCGGAATATATATTGCGTACCGGGGATTGAAAAATGAAACGATAATAATGATAGCAAATATTACAGGTATGGCCATAGCGCGAAAGGAATAATAATTTGCCATTGAAACGGATAAATTTTCAGTAAGATTATTTTTGGGATTGCTTACATATTTCCATAGAAAAAAACTCATCAGCCCGATGTAACAAAAATTTATTGAATAAATAAAAATTGGTGTTTTAAGAAAAGTAAAAGTGAACTCACTGTAAAAAGCTGTGCTGAAAGGCAGCAATACAATTCCCAGGAGAAATAAAAGATTAATCCAAAGCAACCGTTGCGTATAATTAATTACAAATCCGAACAGCCGGTGATGAATCGTCCAGTAAAGTCCAATCAGTAAAAAGCTTAATAAAAATCCAATCAATTTTGGAAGAAGCTCAAGAAACGAATTCACCAGTTGCAATTCCGTTACAGGTTCTGCAATCTCAGGAATTTTTAAATCAATTACCAGCAGGGTTATAGCAATTGCAAACACAGCATCACTAAAAAAAATCATCCGTTCTACCTGGAATTCTTTTTTATTTAAACTGTGAACAGGAAGTTTCATTAAAAATTTATTGGAAAGTAAAATAGCATCCGAATCTAATTTTTCAAAATCTTTTCAATTTCAATAGCATAATATTTATGTTCTAACGCATGAATTTTTTTTGCGAGGGTTTCGGCAGATTCATTTTCATCAACCGAACATTCAGATTGAAAAATTATTTTTCCATGATCATACTTTTCATCGACGTAATGAATGGTTATGCCACTTTGCTTTTCCCCCGCTGCAAGAACCGCGTCATGAACTGCATTCCCATACATTCCTTTACCCCCGAAAGATGGAAGCAGTGCGGGATGTATATTAATGATCTTATTAGGAAAGGCATTTATTAACGCTGAAGGAATTTTCCATAAAAATCCGGCCAGCACGATAAAATCAATTTTATGATTTTTTAATTCGTCTATGTAGCCTGAAGAATTGAATAAATCTTTTCGAATAAGCAACACAGGAATGTTTGCATTTTCTGCTATTTTTATTACACCCGCTAAAGGATTATTACAAACAACAAGTTTAATTTTTGCGAGATCGGAATTTTTAAAATACCCGATAATTTTTTGGGCATTGCTTCCGGTACCTGAAGCAAAAATGGCAATGTTTTTTTTTTGCGTGTTATTGTATGTTGTTTGTAGTTTCATTATTCTGAATCTCAGTTGAACATTCCATTTACTTTCGTTGTTTTTATGATCTTGTGTAATGTGTTAACCAACTTACGTGTACCAAAGGTGCATTAATTTGTAATTAAAAATTTTTATGCGTTAATAAAATTATACAGTTATAAAATTGCTTTTATTAAATAACCGGATACAAACACTCTCAAATAAAATCCTCTGAAATGCAGGGTGGCAAAGGATAAAAAAAAATTAAAAATGTTAACAGTTTGTCAACATCCTGCCTTATTTTTGCGCCAACTAAGAATATTTTCCATTATCAACACAGGCAATAAGTGTATGAATCAACTCAAGAGGATTTTTTCTAAGACAATTGCAGTACTTTTTTTTATTACTTTAGTTTCTTCTCCGAAATTTTTGTTTGCAACAGATGGCGAAACCTTATTTAAAGCAAATTGCCAGAGTTGTCATAAGCCACTTGTAAGTTATGTAGGTCCTGCTTTAAAAGGTGCAAGGGAAAGAGAGCCTTCAAAAGATTGGGTATATAAATGGGTTCCCAACACTACAACTATGGTTAATACTGATCCCTATGCAATAAAGCTTAAGTCAGCATACGGAAATGTTGTAATGACTCCCTTTCCGGACCTGAAGAAAGAAGACATTGATGCTATACTTGATTGGGCTGATAAATACCAGGAAACACCAGGCCCTTCAGGCCCTGTTACAGAACCAGGCGGAGCATCAGATAATTCTATCTTATATGGTCTGCTTACTTTTATATTGGCGATTATTGGTTTTGTTCTTTTACAGGTAAACAGTAATCTTAAAAAACTAACTGATGAAAAAGAGGGAATAAAATCTCCCGCACCTGTTCCATTTTATCGCAACAAAGCTTACTTACTGTTGGTAGTAATCATTTTGTTTTTAATGGGTGGTTATTTTCTTGTCCAGGGAGCTATGGGTCTTGGCCGCCAGCAAGGCTATCAACCTATACAGCCGATTTATTATTCACACCAGGTGCATGCTGGCGATAACCAGATAAGCTGCCTGTATTGTCACGGTGGTGCGCAAGACAGTAAGCATGCAAACATACCAACGGTAAATGTGTGCATGAATTGCCACATGTCAGTGAAAGATTTCCAGGGTAAGCCACTGCAACGTGAAGATGGAACGCCTGTAAATGCGAATGCAGAAATACAAAAACTATATCAATACGCCGGCTGGAATCCCAATACCAAAACATACGATAAACCAGGCAAGCCAATTGAATGGGTGCGCATTCATAATCTTCCGGATCATGTTTATTTTAATCACTCGCAGCATGTAAAAGTAGGCCGTGTACAATGTCAGACATGCCATGGAGAAATACAGAAGATGGGGGAAGTGAGACAATTTGCTGATCTAAGCATGGGGTGGTGTATTAACTGTCATCGCACCACTAACGTGCAGTTTAATGACGACCAGGGGCATGGCAATAAATTCTACAGCATTTATGAAAAATTTCATGATGATATAAAGGATCATAAATATGATAGTGTAACGGTTGAGAAAATTGGTGGAACAGAATGCCAGAAGTGTCACTATTAATTAAATGTTGAATATCATTTAGGAAATAAAAATTATTGCTTTCAGATTTTTAAGAATTTTTTCAAATAGAAATAAATGAGTGATAAAAAGTATTGGCAAAATTTTGGAGAGCTAAATCAAAGTGAGGCTGAGCAGAAATCATCAAAGAATGAATTTAAAGAGGAACTTCCTTTTGAAGAGCTTGCCAATGAAAATATCTTCAATGCCAAAACACCACGCAGAGATTTCCTAAAATATATGGGATTCAGCACTGCAGCCGCAGCGCTTGCAGCAAGCTGTGAAATGCCTGTTCGCAAAAGCATTCCATTCCTGCATAAGCCCGATGATATGATACCGGGTATTTCAAACTACTATGCGTCTACTTATATCAATGACGGAGATGCAATACCGGTGGTAGTTAAGCAAAGAGAAGGCCGGCCGATTAAAATTGAAGGAAATGATCTTTCATCACTTACCAATGGAGGCACATCTGCTCAATGCCAGTCATCAGTTCTCGATTTGTATGATACCACCCGGCTTCGCTTTCCGATGGCAAATGGCAAAGAGGCGACATTCGAAGTAATTGATAAAATGGTTGCAAGCTCTATTGCTGCAAATGCAGGAAAGCAGATGGTATTATTAACCTCATCTGTAACTTCGCCTACTACCAAACAAATTATTTCTGAATTTATCGCCAGGTTTCCGGGGAGTCGTCATTTGCAATATGATGCTGTGTCGTATAGCGGAATGATAAAGGCAAATGAAGCGTCTTATGGTAAAAAAGCCATTCCATCGTACCACTTTGAAAATGCAAAAGTAATTGTAAGTCTTAGCGCAGATTTTTTGGGTACCTGGTTAAGTCCTGTTGTATTCGCTAAACAATATGCAGAGAACCGCAGAATACAGGAAGATAAGCCTGCAATGAGTAAGCATTTTCAATTTGAAAGCCACTATAGCCTGACTGGCGCAAGTGCTGATGAGCGCTATGTGCATAAGCCTTCTGAAACCGGGGCAGTTGCTCTTGCATTATTAGGCGCATTAGGTGGAGGAACTTCTGCAAATGTTACTGGAAAAGTTGCCGAAGGAGTTAAAAAAGTTGCAGCAGAGCTTTCTGCAAACAAGGGGGCGGCTTTGGTTGTTTGTGGAAGCAATGACACGAATATTCAAATCATTGTAAACGCCATTAACGAAGCAATTGGTGCAGGCGGAAAAACAATTGACTGGAATTCTACCGTTAACTATCGACAAGGGTTAGACGTAGATATGGTAGCTCTTACCAACGATTTAAATACAGGAAATGTAGGAACATTATTGGTATATGGTGCCAACCCTGCTTACAGTTATTTCGCATCTGATAAATTTATTGAAGGTCTGAAAAAGTGCCCGCTTACCATTTCTTACAACGAAAAAATGGATGAAACCGCGGAGTTCTGTAAGTATGTTATTCCTTCTCACCATTGGCTGGAATGCTGGGGTGATGCAGAACAGCAAACCGGGTACATAAGTGTAATCCAACCCATCATCCATCCCCTGTTTAAAACCCGTCAGTTTGAAAGCTCTCTTTTAAAGCTATCCGGCAGCGCAGATGATTATGAAACATATTTTAAAAAATATTGGGTAGACAAATTAGGCGATGTAACTAATTTTGAAAAATTTTTACAGGACGGTGTAATTGAGAATTCAGTTATGAAAACTCAAGGCTCCTATGTTAATACGTCGAATTTAACACCCGCTTCTGCTGCCTCAACAGCATCAGTTGCTACATCAGATTCTTCTTCAGTAAATTCTGCAGTTCAAACTCCTGTTCCTGTAATGGGCGCAGCCACATTTAGTGGCAACGTGGCAGATGCCGCTTCAAAAATTGCTACAATGAAGGGTGGAGAAATTGAAATGGTTCTCTATCAAAAAGTTTCAATGGGTACAGGAAGCCGGGCAAACAATGCGTGGTTACAGGAAGTGAGCGATCCGATTTCAAAAGCGACATGGGATAATTATGCAATGATTTCTCCGCAAATGGGAAAATCATTATTCGACATAGATATTTTTAACAGGCGCGATATGGATAAATATGAAGTGCATCCACAAAAGCCCGTTATAAAAATTACTGCAAATGGTAAATCGATCGATCTGCCGGTTCTTATTATACCAGGGATACATCCCAATGTAATTGCTACGGCAGTAGGATATGGAAGACAAAGCAGTAATAAAGAAAAAACAGCAGAATATATAGGGCCGGCAGCGAACGGAGCAGGTGTAAATGTTTATCCTTTTGCTTTTTCTAACGGAACAGATATTATTTATTCAACACCGGTAACAATTGCAAAAACCGGAACTACCTTTCCTATTGCACAAACTCAGCTTCATCAAATTACTGAGAGCCGTCCGGTTATCAGAGAACTTACTCTTAAAGAATTTATTGCGAAGCCCGATGAACTGAATAAAGAAGAGGAAGAAGAACTAAGCAGGTATGGAGAAAATTTTGTTAGAGATGCTACTTTGTATCCTACATACGATAAGCCCGGAATTAAATGGGGAATGAGCGTTGACCTTAATACTTGTATTGGATGCAGCGCTTGTACCGTAGCTTGTGTAGCAGAAAATAATATCTCAACTGTTGGAAAATACGAAGTATCAAGATTTCACGACATGCAATGGATTCGCATTGATCGGTATTTTACCGGGGATCCACAAAATCCTGATATAGTTTTTCAGCCAATGATGTGTCAGCATTGTGATAATGCACCTTGTGAAAATGTGTGCCCGGTATCTGCGACTAACCATAGCAGTGAGGGTTTAAATCAAATGATATATAATCGGTGTATCGGAACAAAATATTGTGCTAACAATTGCCCTTATAAAGTACGCAGGTTCAACTGGGCAGACTATAACGGTGCCGACAGCTTCCCGGATAACCAGCGCGGAATTATATCAGACGCTACTACAGAGTTGAATGAAGATTTAACTAGAATGGTATTGAATCCTGATGTAACAGTACGTGCCAGAGGTGTAATGGAAAAATGCACTTTCTGCGTTCAGCGTTTGCAGGAAGCTAAACTAAATGCAAAAAAAGAGGATCGCGTAATAAAGGATGGAGAGGTAAAAACTGCGTGTATGCAGGCTTGCCCGACAAATGCCATTTTGTTTGGAAATGTAAATGACAACGAAAGCAGGATTTCTAAACTTAGGTATGAACAACAAAAGGCGAGAAAATTTTATGTGCTTGAAGAGTTGCATGTGCTTAGTAATGTAAATTATCTAACCAAAGTTAGAAATACAGACAGGGAGATTGGCAGTGCACATAGTATGGAAAGTTAATTGCAGGAATAATAATTAATAAGTATACAGTAAGCTGTAACTAAAGCAAACCAGATTAGAGTATGTCACTACTAAAGTATGAATCGCAATTACGGGAACCACTGATAGATGGTGATAAAAGCTATCACCAGGTAACCGAAGATATAATAGGCGCTGTAGAAGCAAGACCAGGTAAACTTTGGTGGATTGGTTTTG
>JBEPVC010000091.1:0-7877 GCA_041691235.1 Chitinophagaceae bacterium | reverse complement strand
CCGGTGATATAGTAAGTGCAAAGAATGAACTTGATAAAACTTTAGCAGAATATCCAGATCAATCACCCTATAATATTGCCCGTGTTTACTTATCGCTAAATAATTACAACGAAGCGTTGAACAGTCTTGAAAAGGCATACGATCAAAGGGATCTCTGGATGTATGCACTGAATGCTGATCCGACTTTCGATCCAATCAGAAATGAGCCGCGATTTAAAATACTGATGAAAAAAATGAATTTGGAATAGATTTCAATTGCCTTTGTCAATTATTATCAATAGCAATTTTTTTTATACAGATCTGTTAGAGTTACTAAGATTTCGAACTTCAAAATCTTACGAATTATTCAACTTCTAATTTTAGCTGTCTTAATTACATAAATAAAACTTATTTGCGGTTATGCCTTCCCGTTATTGAGTTAAATTTTTGATACTTCCCATTAACATTTCAGATTTTTACAATTTTCAATATAATTACAGATACAACTTACGAACTCAAACAAACAGTTTGACTGCGATTTCTACTTCTTGCTCAATCTGGCTGGTATTTGCTTTAACGCAATAATAGTTTTGTTTTTTAAATCAATCTTTTAAGTCTGTAATACGTTCACTTAAAAATTTATTATTAATCATTTTAAAACAAAAATTATGAAACAATTATTAACAGCTGTAAAAAATGCCTTTACAATCCGGGGTTTACTCTGCTTTATCTTATTCAGTTCTGGCTTTATAAGCTGCAACAAACCAGATCATTTTCCTTTTCCGGGAAACGAAGCCTCACGATATTCTTCGGATGTAATTGACAAATGGATTACTCTTCAATTACGTTTAATGCGTGATGCAACAGGTATTCCTAATGTAGCTTTTTCACGGTATTATGTTTACTCAGGCATAGCCGCTTTTGAGTCACTTGCCCCCGGCACCTTTGAAAATCAATTTGGCATTACATGGAATGACTTAACACTTCCCCAATCAGAAAGAGGAAAGAAATACTTCTGGCCTGCCAGTGTAAATACATCTTTAGCAGAAATGAACAGGAGTATTTTTACAACAGCTAATGCTACTGATAAAGCCGCGATTGATTCTTTAGAGACAGCCTTAAACACTTCATTTGTTACCTTGGCCAATGATAATGTAATTACCCAATCAAATGCGTTTGGAAAGTCTGTTGCTGATGCAGTTTTTAACTGGTCTGAAAGTGATGGGTATAAAAATGCAAGCAATCCTTATACACCACCCGTTGGACTGGGGCTATGGGTTCCCACTCCACCAGCGTTTGCAAATGCCAGTACTCCTTATTGGGGGAATAACAGGACAACTGTCGCTGGTAGTATTGATAATACTCAACCTGGGCCGCCTATTGCATATTCAGAAAATCCCAAATCAGATTTTTATCAAATGGTGTTACAGGTATATAATGCTTCCCAAAGTTTAACACCTGACCAAACTGCAATGGCTATATTTTGGAGAGATATACCAGGCGTATCATCTCCTGGGCACTGGCTAAGCATTTTACAACAAGTAATAAAACAAACTGGCAGCCATCTTGATAAAGCAGCATTAGCTTATGCAATTACCGGCGCATGCTTAAGTGATGCATGTATTAGCTGCTGGAAAACTAAATATTTTGATAACCAGGTTAGACCAATTACTTACATTCAAAACGTTTTGGGCTATACCACCTGGGCCTCACTTCTTACAACTCCTGCACATCCTGAATATTCATCAGCTCATGCTGTTCTTTCGGCAGCAACCGCAGAAGCATTTACAGCCCTCTTTGGAAATATTGGTAGCTTTACAGATCATACTTATGATTATCTTGGTTTTGCGCCCAGAGCATTTAATTCTTTCAAGGCTATTGGTGAAGATGCCGGAAATTCAAGATTATATGCAGGAATTCATTACCAACCCTCAATTGATACTGGATTAATACAGGGAAGAAAAGTAGCAGCAAATATTCTTCGAAAATTACACTGAATTATATTATTGTAGGTTTATAAATTATAAATAGGCTCATAAAAAAATTTAAAGCCCCTTTAAGGGGCTTTTGTATTGCATCTTAAAGCATAACTCATTCAACTTATACAGCAAAAATTTTTATCCCCATTTAAAACATTTCTTTAAAAACACTTGCTTCTGTTGAATTCTAGCACTATATTTACATCAACTTACAACAGGATCTTCCCCTATCCTCCTTCCTCTGAAAATACTTTCTAAATTCATTACTGATATTTTATCTTTGATAAATTAAACGATTCAAATCCTCTGAATTATTGTAGTTTTTTTAGCTACAAAACATTTCCATATCCTCTGAGACTGGACTTAATTTTTTTACGTAGATAAAAAATAAGTCGATTTTTTTAAAAAACATTCGAATAAGCTGTTGAGTTGAATTCGTGTGAGAAGAATTAAGATATTCGAAAATCCTGCTCCAATGTAAAGCCGCATTAATCCCAAATGTCCTTAAGAAATTGGCATCAAATTTATTAATAAGAAAATAGGATTTCGAAATTATAATGTTTTAACCTCACCTCAACTAAAAAAAACCGTATGAAAATTTTTTACAATGCTTACACAAAAGTTGTTCAAAACACAACTTTCTACTTCGTAAAAAAATACGCAACCTTTCCTGAATACAAGGACGTACCCAACATTCTTGAGACTTTCGGGATGCACACAGATTTTAACCGTGCCTGCCAAATAGCAAAAATAAATGACGACGAAATTAAAAAGCAGTTGTTAAATAATTTGCAGAGCAATGCGATTACTGCAAAAATTATACAGATGAAAACAGAAAATGTTCTCACAGCTATTCAATAATTTAAACTACAGGTTTATAGCTCTTTTATTTTTATGTTCTTGAACCATGCTTCGCTGCCATGATCCTGCAAAGCAATGTGTCCCTTTTTTGATAAACCATACCCGGGAGCGTCTTTCCACTTTCCTGCCATTTTCTTTTTCTTCCATTCATCGGTCCATAAATCATACTCAACAATTTTTTTGCCATTGAGCCAATGCTGAACGTGGCCTTTGTTCACAATTATTTCTGTGTGGTTCCATTCTCCAACTTGTTTTGTAACCGCTTCAGGTGCAGGATCCATTGCATAATTAGCGCCCGTCTTTTGCCAGTCTTCAAGCTTTTCAGGAAAATTATTGTCATCAATAAGCTGGTATTCAGGGCCACTTAAATAAGCAGCCGGAAATTCTTCGGTTACCATGTACATAATACCACTATTACCTTGAGAAGAAATTTTCCAGTCAATATCTAAATCAAAATTTTCAAACTGATCCTCAGTTATCAAGTCAGATCTTTTGTCTGATTTATTAGTCTCACTTCCTTTACAATATAAAACGCCATCATTCACCGACCATGAATCGGCGGCCTTATTTTGATAAGTACGCCAGCCTTCCATTGTCTTCCCATTAAATAATAATTTCCAGCTTTGCTTTTGCTCTTCTTTGGAAAGATTATTATCAATATTTTTTTTGGAACTGGAACAATCAATCAGAATAAGTGGACTTGATATCAACAGTAACAGGAAAATTTTCTTCATAATTTTATTTAGCGCTAATGATCTTAAGATTTTCAGGATCCCATTGCATTATTTTATTGTTGAAATAACTTTCGTTGCATAGTAATGCAGGTGCTGCTGCCCTATATCCAAATAATGCGTCTTCTGTTACGCGGCCATTGTTACGAATAGCATTTATCCAGTTATAATGATGATCAAAATGAGCACCTTTGTAACCCTCTTGTGCAGTATACTCTAGCTTATCCGGCGGAACCATTGTTTTGCGTTCATACACATATTCTTTTCCTGCGGCTGTATTGTTTTTTGTTTTCAATAATGGATCATTGGCATCTTCTTCAGTTTTGTTTTTATATAAAGTTACTTTGTCCCACTCTACAGTCATGGACCCTTCACTGCCTACCATTCGCAGGTAGTTAGTGCCGCCGGTACCATCAACAAAATTTACCCGTAATGAAAGATTAAAAGCAGGATGGATTTTTGTTTCAGGGTAATCAAACATTCCGAGCATAATGTCAGGTACTTCTCTTCCATCTTTCCAATAACGTAAACCACCTGTTGCCATAATTTTATCAGGCCCGATTGAGCCGGTTACAAAATGCAGGCTTGAAAATAAATGGACAAATAAATCCCCCGACACTCCGGTTCCATAATCGCGGTAATTTCTCCACCTGAAAAAACGTGTTGCATCAAAAGGCCTTTGTTTTGTATTGGCAATAAATCTATCCCAATCTACTGTCGCGGGCGAAGCATCGGCTGGAATTGGATATTGCCATGCACCGGTTGGAGACATGCGTGCCCAAAACCCTTCTGCATAATTTAATTTTCCAATAGCACCATCTTTCAATAATTCTTTTGCTTTCTCGTTTCCTAACGAGCTTAAGCCCTGGCTGCCTACCTGGAAAACTACTTTGTTACTATTTTGAGCAGAAACAATTGCTGGTGCTTCGGTAATATCATGCACCATCGGTTTTTCGCAATACACGTGCTTTCCTTTATTCATAGCTGCTACGGAAATGTCTTTATGCCAATGATCTGGCGTAGCAATAATAACGGCATCAATATCCTTGCGTTCCAATATTTCTCTAAAATCTTTTGTGGTTGAAATGTCGTTACCCCAACGCTTTTTTGCTTCTGAAAGCCGGCCATCATATAGATCGCATACCGCGACAAGTTTTACTCCCGGCACGGTTATGTTTGTAGTAGCGTCAGCAACCCCCATTCCGCCAGAACCGATTAAAGCAACCTGCACCTGGTCATTCGCTGTATATTTTTCTTCGGAACGAATCAATTCTTTTATGTGACGCTCTTTGTCTTTAGCCGTAACAACTGATGGGATAAGAGACGCCCCAATCATACCTTTTGTAACATTTGTAATAAAGGAGCGACGGGTATTCTGGTTTTTGTTTTTTGACATAATTCTTTTATTAAGTATTTAAATTTAGCAGAACCATTTGTAATAGCCAATTTAAATAAAACTATTTTAACAGCTTTATTAGTACGAATGATTATTTACATTATCATTTGCTTCAAAAGAAGGTATTCATTTGTTATGATCAAATGAGGGAGGAAATTACGGATACACTTTACCGTTATATTAGATGAAATTTATCAATGAAACTTACTTTCTTGATTATGAAAAACACCTTACATAGGTGTGAAACTTTTTAAAATAGCAACTGCATCGTGATAATATTCGGGTGCATAAGACACCCATATATAATAACTAAGTTCAGGATAATCAGGATTTACAAGTAAGACCACAGACGCCGCAAACCCTTGTTTGGTACCATCAATAGCGCATCCCCAGTAACCGTTTATATTTTTCAAATAAATAGGTTGAGCATCGCCACTGCTATTATTGGCATCATAAGAAAGTGAAGACTGAGCCGCCCATTTAACGATAGCATTTTTCATTCCGTCATAAGTAAGATTCTCTCCTTTGCGGGGATATATGTCTAATGTAATTGATTTATTTGTCGCCTGGTAACCATCTGCATCATTCTCCTCCACCACCATGTTATCAGGAGCTTTAAATTTCATTTTATAAGTATCCCAGGTCCAGGTCTGCAAAGTTTGAGCATATAAAAAAGGACTTAATGAAAGCAATAAAATGCTTAAGAGAAATTTGTGTATCATATAGCTTTGGTTTTTAAATGTTGAAGGGTACTTTAAAAGGCCAGACTAAAAACAAAAAATCCGAAATGACCAATGTTGGTCTGGATCGAATGTAAATTTAATATTTCCTTTTACATAAGAAAATATTATTCAAACCAAATTTTAGAATGAATGCCTCCTAAATTGCCAGATGGTTTCCCAGGTTCCCGGTGATTGAAATAATAATAAGCTTTAGAGAAAAGTTGCTGAAGATTTTTTTCCGTCTCAGGAATATATTTTGATAGACTTCCGGCAAATCGATTCGAAATGCGTCTTGTGATGTTTGTTTTCAAGTATCGCAGCTATTGTTTTTTTAGTGTTTTTGATAGCGCCGTAAAATAAAAGCTTCATAGGCTGCTTAATTTTTTTGCGTACAGTTTTGTCTTTTGCGGATTTATTTTTATCCAGCCGCTATCACTTTGTGCACTAGCTTCTAGCACCAGGTCTTTCCAGCTTTTTTTTGTTGATACTTTTTTACTATAAATTTAATTTTAGTGTGAGCCTTCGACCTTAAATTTAATTTAATAAAAGAAAAGAATTTTTGCAAAGGCTGAATAAAAAAAATTGAATACTTTTTTTTTATGATGAAATTTGGCGTTCTTAAAAAATCATAAAATGAGCCTATTATTAAGCAGAAGTTATTTTGGAGATGAAAATAACAAAGGAAATGTTCTTTCAAAAAATGAAGCGCTACAATTATTGAATGCCTGGGTATTGAATGAAAAACTGCGTTTACACATGTTTCAGGTTGCGCATCTCATGAAAAGCTGGGCTGCAGAAAAAGAACAACTAAATAAAGACGACCAATGGAGATGGGAGATGGCCGGACTGCTTCATGATGCAGATTGGGATCAATGGCCGGAACAACATTGCAAAAAAATTATTGCAGAGCTGGAAGAAAGAAAAATTGATCCTGAAATAATTCATGCAATTGCATCGCATGGACCTAATCATTTTGGTGTACAGCCGGAAAATAAAATGGATAAAATGCTTTATGCATTTGATGAATTATCAGGTTTAATTCACGCCTATTCATTGATGCGTCCCGGAAGATACGCTGGAATGGAAATAAAGGGAGTTAAAAAACGGCTGAAAGAAAAATCTTTTGCAGCAAATGTGTCCCGCGAAGAAATTCAGGATGCATGCGACAAAGCAGGATTAAATATAGATGAAGTAATAAATTTTATTATTGAACACCAGGTCGACGTTAAATCACAAACTACATATTGAACCTAAATTTTTTTTCGTGAGTAATTTCAAAACTCTTTATTTTGTCAACTGAATATGTCTCTGTTTATTACCTCATTAAATTCGGGCAGTAATGGTAATTGCTATTATATCGGCAACCAGAATGACGCCATTCTTATTGATGCTGGTATATCCTGCAGAGAAATAGAAAAACGTATGAAGAGGCTACAGTTATCGATCACGAAAATAAAGGCGGTCTTTATATCTCACGAACATACAGATCATATTAGTGGTTTATCATCTTTAATTAAAAAATATAAGTTTCCGGTTTATATTACTCCGTCTACTTTGATGCATACAAAACTTAATATTGAAAAGGTAAATAGTTTTTTTGCATTTGAGCCGGTTTCTATTGGAAGCCTCAGTATAACTGCTTTCCCAAAGTTTCATGATGCATGTGACCCCTCTTGTTTTATTGTAGATTGTAATAAAATAAAGATTGGCGTTTTTACCGATATTGGGTTTCCATGTAAAAATCTGATCAATTATTTTAAGCAATGCCACGCAGCTTTTTTAGAGACAAACTATGACGAAATTATGCTTGAACGTGGAAGTTATCCAATTTCTTTAAAAAGAAGGATCCGGGGCGGCCAGGGTCATTTGTCAAATACGCAGGCGCTGGAATTATTTGTTTCTTTCAGACCTTCTTTTATGAGCCATCTTTTTTTATCACATCTTTCAAAAAATAATAATTCTCCCGAACTGGTTCAGGGATTATTCAACGAACATGCTAATACCGTAAAAATAATAGTTGCTCCACGCAACAAGGAGACAGAAGTTTATCGAATTGATAATTCCCGTAATCCTAAAAATACCTCCTCACGTTCCCTAGCTTCATTACAACTTTCTTTTTCTTTTGCATAGCTTTTAGGGAATTAATTTTATATCAATAATCGCTTGCCACACCCAGGTCTTTTTTTAATACCCAACCTTTCGTTGTTAT
>JBEPVC010000090.1:0-7887 GCA_041691235.1 Chitinophagaceae bacterium | reverse complement strand
GAAGAAATGAAAAGCCTTATTCAATTATTAATAAAGAAAAAAGTTGCTATTACTTCTACATTGCCTGTACTTGAGCCAAATACTAACAGGGAATTTATTTTAGGCGGAGGAGAAGATGCACTTTTACCGGAAGTAAAAGATATGGTGAAAGCCAGATGGGAGGGCAGCCAGCACATGGATTCTGCAGAGCTGGTTTTATTTAAAAAAGAAATGGTGTGGGAAAAAGAATTTTATGATGCCGGTGGCTTGCTGGTTTGTGGTACTGACCCAACCGGTTCCGGCAGAACTCTTCCCGGTTACGGCAGCAGGAGAGAACTGGAATTATTAGTTGAAGGTGGTTTTACTCCAATACAAGCCATTAAAATTGCTACGCTGAATGGTGCAAAATATCTTGAAAGAGATAAAACAATTGGTACGGTTGAATCAGGGAAAAATGCAGATCTTGTTTTGATAGACGGTGATCCTGAAAATAATATTAATGATATAAGAAAAACGGAAACCGTATTCAAAAATGGAATTGGCTTTGACTCAAAAAAAATATTTGATTCTGTAAAAGGAAAAGTTGGAATGAATTAATGAAAATTAAAGTTAATCCAACACTTCATACGCCATAAAAGATTTTGTTTTATTCTTCATTTTTACTTGCTCTGCCGGGCGGCAATTAAATGATTCATTTACCTGTTTCCATGAAGATTCTGAAATAAGTATTTGTCCCTCTTTCGCAATATCCTGTAATCTTTGAGCCGTATTTACTACGTCGCCAATTACAGTATAATCAAGCCGGCGCAACTGGGCCGAACCTATATTTCCACAAATCATTTCGCCACTGTTTATCCCAATGGAAACATGAGGAAGAAAAGAAGCCACCTCGCTTTGCGCTCCAAAATTTTCTATTTGCTTTCTTACGGCAAGGCTTGCATCAATCGCCCTATCCAAATGAAAATCTCCTTTAAAAACGGCTAGTACTGCATCGCCGATAAATTTATCGATATAACCATCCTGCGCAAGTATTTCCCTTGCCATTATATCAAAATATTTGTTCAGCAGGCTTACAACTGCGTCGGCAGGCTCTTTCTCTGTTATAGCCGTAAACCCACAAATATCAATAAAAACGACAGCAGCTTCCACAGTTTCATTAGCCATCAGCTGCGATTCAAATTCCCTGCCGTTCATAAAATTCAACACTGTTTTATCAACATACATTTTAAGAATATTATTTTCTTTAATTGCATGCAGTGTTTTATGGAGTTGATCAACGTGCTCCAATGTTTTCTGAATCGTTATAGTGAGATCATCAAAATTTACAGGCTTGAAAACAAAATCATACGCCCCGCGATTCATAGCAGTTCGTATGTTTTCCATATCACCATATGCTGAAACTATAACTGCTTTGGTAAGAAGATTGAGCTCAGCAAGCCTTGCCAGCAAAGTAAGGCCATCCATTTCAGGCATATTAATATCGCTAAGTAATACATCTATATCCGGATCCTGCTGAAGTTTTTTTAGCGCTTCTTTGCCATTAGCAGCAAAAATAAATTCATACTTATGCTCCCTTATTTCTTTGCGGAATTTTTGCTTTATCAATACTTCCAAATCCGCTTCATCATCCGCCACCAAAATTTTCGCCATTATTGTATTGCTTTTAGTTTTTCTTTCAACAAATTAAAGTCAAGTGGCTTTGTAAGAAAGTCGTCGGCACCAAGTTTCATTGCCTGGCTATAATTTTCAGCATCGCCATACGCAGTTATCATCATAACAATTGGCGGTGGGTTTTCAAATTTCTGTTTTATTTTTTGTAATAATTGTAAGCCACTCATGCCTGGCATATTGATATCAGAAAGAATTAAAACAGCTTCGTGATTGTGTTGGTCAAGATAGTAAAGCGCCCGTTCACCAGAATCGGCAAAAACAAACTCTACTACCTTCTCGCGAATTTCTCTTCGAAATCGTTGCTGAAATAAGGTTTCCATATCTGTTTCATCGTCAACTACTAAAATTTTCATTTCTTTTATTATTATATACGGTTATTAAAATACAACAAATTTTCATTTCGGCAACTGAATAATAAATTCAGCATATTCTCCTTCTTTTGTTTCAACCTCCATTTTGCCACCGTGGCCCTTGGTTATTATGTCAAAGCTCAAAGATAATCCAAGGCCTGTTCCCTGCCCGGTTGGCTTTGTGGTAAAGAAAGGTTGAAAAATTTTATCCAACACTTCCTTTGGAATTCCCACACCATTATCTCTTATTCGTATCTCCACTATCATTCCTTTTATGGCAGGCTTTAAAACCTTCGTGCTTACGGATACCGTTGGTCTGTAGTTTTCTAAATCCAGCAGTTGCTTTTCTTTTAGTGAATAAAAAGCATTCGTGAATAAATTAAGAACTACTCTTCCCAAATCCTGTGGAATAACATTTATTTTTTCGAGCGTTTCATCAAAGTAAGTTAGCATTATTGCATTAAACGATTTGTCTTTTGCACGAAGGCCATGATAGCTCAACCGCAAATATTCATCAACCAATGCATTTATATCTGTAGGTTCTTTTTGACCTGTAGTTGTACGTGAGTGCTGCAGCATTCCCTTTACAATGGCATCAGCTCTTTTACCATGATGATTTATTTTTTGCTCATTGTCTTTAATATCATTGGCAATTAAAATAACCTCTTCAATATTGCCAGCTTTTATTTCTGTTTTTAATTCTTCAATGAGTTCGGTATTTACTTCAGAGAAATTATTTACAAAATTTAACGGGTTCTGAATTTCGTGTGCAATGCCTGCGGTTAGCTCACCAAGTGATGCCATTTTTTCTGACTGAATTAATTGTGTTTGTGTTGCTTTGAGATCTGCAATTGCATGTTGCAATTCTTCTTTTTGTTTTGTGAGTTCGGCGGTTCTTGCCGCTACCAGTATTTCAAGCTGATCTTTTTGCGCAGCAATAAATTTGTTTCGCTCTTCTTTTTCCTGGGTTTTTTTACGTTCTTTTTCAAGAGCCTTTTGCTGTTTGTTAGACCTTATCAACATGGCAAACATCCAGGTAATGGCAACCGCAAAGCCAAATCCAAAATACGTGTGCAGATTATTATAGAGGCTTATTCGGATAGCCTTAACCAAATCTGTACCAGTTGATAATATAACTAAAGGCAATACGGCATATATCACATTCCTGGTGTTGGAAAATTTTGGTTGATTAAAGGTGAGCCATGCTATAAACAGCAGAGATATATGCCATATCCAAATTGTTACAGGTTCTATATGGAATATTATATCCAGAATGAAAAGAGCAACCACGCAGTACATGGAAATCGTAAGAATCCGATTCCACTGCGGATCGGGGGAGAAAGTTTTTAAAGACTTCCTCAAATAACGGATAAGAAAAAAAGCGAGAAACGGTTCGAAAGACATAAAATATTTATAACAGGTATTTCTTTTTTGGCTGCTTTGGGGTTTATTTCATACCTATTTGTAAGTTATATTTTTTTTAAAAAACTTCCACTTATTTATCTCTTTGCCTCTTAACAATCTTTTATTAAGTGTATTAACATTTCGTTTTTATACTTCGGCAATAAAATTTTATCTCATATACAAGAAACAATTTTTAAAACATTTAAATTTTTAAATTATGAAAAAGATTTTTACACTTTTATTTTTTGTTGGTGCTTTCGCAACTTCGTTTGCGCAAAAAGGCTACGATAGAAACGATCAATATGCAGAAAATAAATCAAAAGACAATTTCAAAAAGTATGGCAATCACAACATCTACTTTTTTTCTGCAAAAGAAAAAGATCAGCAAATTGATAAGATCCGCCAGGATTTCAATTACAAAATTAAAACGATCAAAAATAGTCCTTTTATTGGCCGTAGTAAAAAGAAAGACGTGATCAAAAAACTTAAGATAGAAAAAGCCATGCAAATACAGGCTGTTAATGCAAAATTTAGCAGTAAATATAACAGCGCTAATAATGTTTATGCAAAACAAGCCGCAAAGCACAGACATTAATCTTTTTACAAAACTTAAAAAACAAAAAGCCCTTAATTGGGCTTTTTGTTTTTGCATTGAATGATTAACATTTCATTGTTATACTTCCCCGGTAAAATTCTATCTAACTTATAGAAACAATTTTTTTACACAATTAAATTTTTACTCCATGAAAAAAATTCTTACACTTTTATTTTCTCTCGGTATTGTTGCAACTTCATTTGCTCAATACAATCACCGGGATGATGACTGGAACAAACGAAATGATCAATACGCTACTTCCAATGGCCAATACAATACCCATTGGGATGATCATAATTTTTCAGCAAGAGAAAAGGATTTCCAGATTGACAAAATAAACCGCGATTTCGATTACAAAATTGATCGCATAAGAAACGATCGTTACATGAGACGCCGTGAAAAAAAATTCGCAATTCGTGATGCAGAAAACGAAAGAGCAAAACAAATTCAATGGGTCAATGTAAGATTCAAAAGTCAATTTCAAAGAGGCTATGAAAAACCTGATCGTGGAAGATGGTAATATAATTTAGGAATTAATTTTCCTCGTAAGCCCATGAATACTGCCCCGCTTTTGCGGGGCTTTTTTTGCGATTTTTTTTTACCGTTATATTTAAACACCGTTCTTTGGTAGGTATTTACATAGTAATACCGGGCTGAGATAATTTTGGAGCCAATTTTGATTGTAATGCAGAAATATGAAGATTAAAAAATCACGGAAATATTTTATTACAAAAAGGTTTGACAATTTTTTCTTAAATCTTTATTCCCCGTTTCAATTTATTTCCCGTTTTTTTCGCGAGGTTTTTAAACCTCCTTATGAATTTAAAGAAATAATAAGGCAATGCTATGAGGTAGGTTATAAATCTCTTGCACTTATAACGTTAACCGGTTTTGTTACAGGACTTGTTTTTACAAAGCAGTCGCGGCCTTCTTTATCAGAATTCGGTGCAAGCTCGTGGTTGCCTTCACTTGTGGCGATTGCGATTATCCGGGCGTTGGCTCCGTTAGTAACTGCGCTAATTACCGCCGGAAAAGTTGGTTCTAATATTGGTGCTGAGCTAGGTTCTATGAAAGTAAGCGAGCAAATAGATGCAATGGAAGTTTCTGCTGTAAATCCATTTAAGTTTTTAGTAGTAAGCCGGGTTATTGCTACAACGCTAATGGTACCAATGCTTATGTGCTATACAGGCGCTGTAGCTATGTTAGGAGCATATTTAAATGTTCATCAAAACGAAATGACAAGCTTCATTTCTTTTTTTCAACAGGCATTTGATAAAATTTCTTTTCTTGATATTTTTTCTTCGCTAATAAAAAGTATTGTATATGGCTTTACTATTGGAATTGTAGGTTGCTACCAGGGATACAATGCAGCCCAGGGAACACAAGGTGTGGGCAAGGCAGCGAATGCATCTGTAGTTATTTCCATGTTTTTAATTTTTGTGGAAGAAATTCTTATTGTTCAAATTACAAACAGCATCAGGTAGCAAATGAGCAATGAAACTAATATTAATAAAAGAGAGTTAGTAATTTCCATTCAGGATTTATATAAATCTTTTGGTGATAATCATGTTTTGCGTGGAGCTACTCTTGATGTTTATAAAAGAGAAAATGTAGTAGTGCTTGGCCGGTCGGGTACAGGAAAATCTGTTTTAATTAAAATAATCTGCGGCTTGCTAAAACCGGACAATGGAATTGTAAATGTGTTGGGCAAAGAAGTAGACAAGCTTGATAATGATGAACTCCGTGAGCTTCGGTTAAAAATTGGATTCTCTTTTCAAAACAGCGCATTGTACGATAGCATGACCGTAAGAGAAAACCTCGCTTTCCCATTGGTAAGAAATTTGAGAAAATTAAGCCAGCGACAAGTTTCAGATGCTATTGAAAGTGTTCTTAACGACGTTGGCCTTTCACAAACTATTGACCAGATGCCTTCAGAACTTTCAGGCGGGCAGCGAAAACGTATTGGAATTGCGCGCACGCTTATTTTGCATCCCGAAATAATGTTATACGATGAACCCACCGCTGGCCTTGATCCAATAACCTGTACAGAAATAAACAAGCTGATTAATTTAGTTCGTGAAAAATTCCATACAACTTCTATCATAATAACGCACGATCTTACATGTGCAAAAGAAACCGGCGACAGAATTGCTATGATGATTGATGGAAAATTTTTAAAGCAGGGAAAATTTGAAGAAGTGTTTCAGGACCATGATGAGCAAATACAAAATTTTTATAATTATAATTTTATTAAATAGCAATGAAATCTACCAACAACAAAAGAGCAGTAATTGTAGGAATATTTATATTTCTTGGGGTCGCCATTTTTATTATAACTGTTCTTACGCTTGGCTCGCAGCATAAAACGTTTGAAAAATCAATAAGGGTAGACGCTATTTTTGATAACGTAAACGGTTTACAAAAAGGAAACAATATTTGGTTTTCCGGGGTAAAAATTGGTATTGTAAAAAAAGTATCGCTCATCGGAAACGAACAAGTGAAAGTTACTATGAACATAGAAGAACAATCCAAAGGGTTCATTCGGACTGACTCTAAAGCGAAAATAAGTTCTGATGGATTAATTGGAAATAAAATTATTGTGATTGAGGGCGGCACATCCCAAGCTCCGGAAGTAAAAGACGGTGATGTATTGGGAGTGGAAAAATTATTGAACACAGATGAAATGATGTCAAAGCTTTCAAAAAATAATGATAACCTTCTCGCAATAACAGGTGATTTTAAAACCATAAGCAGCGGGCTTGCACAAGGCAAAGGTTCAATTGGAAAATTATTGACTGATGAAACAATGGCGAATCAATTAAATGCAACCACAAACATTTTAAGAAGGGCTTCAGAAAACCTTGAAAAGCTTTCTGTAAATGTTTCTGACTATACTGCCAAACTCAATAGCAAAGGATCTTTAGCAAATGATCTGGTAACCGATACCGTAATATTTTCAAAATTAAGATCAACAATTTCTCAATTAAAAACAGTTGCAGACTCATCGCAAAATGTAATTAATAACCTAAGTGTAGCAGGGCAGAATTTAAATACCGGCCTCAATACCTTAAACAATGGTTTAAGCAATAAAAATACACCTGCAGGTATGTTATTAAACGATGAGAAATCTGCCGCTAACATAAAAATCACATTACAGAATTTGCAATCAGCAACCCAAAAATTAGATGACGACCTTGAGGCTGTTCAGCATAATTTTTTATTGCGGGGATTTTTTAAAAAGAAAGCAAAAAAAGAAAAGGAAGAAACAAAAGTTATTTTTGATACTGTTGTAGTCAGGTAATGCTTTTTTTCTCTGGCAAATCGAACGCTATTGCTTCATGCTCAAAATGTCCTTTGTGAGAACCATCGCAAAATGGCTTATTCTGGGAAAGGCCGCAGCGGCAAATTGAAATTATTTCTCTTCCGCTAAGCCCATAAACATTTCCGTCCTTATCTACAATTTCAAAGTCGCCTTCTATTTTTAAAGATCCATTGCTTTTTACAAGAATTTTTGTTGTCGCCATTTATTTTTTATTAGTGCGCAAAATTACTTAATTAAAAATATTGTTCTTTTCAAATTATTATACAAATCAAAGCTTATCATCAATAGAAATTGATTTATATTCATAGGCTTAATCTCTGTTCCTTGACCAAGCTCGTAAAATACACTTTAAAAGGCGTTACAATTTTCTTTGGAATTCTTGTGCTTTTATACCTTATCGTCTTTATTTATGTGTCTGTAAATAAAAAATCTATTATAACCCAGGTAACTCAAGAGATTGGAAAAAAGTTAAATGGCAATGTTTCTATCGGTGATGTTGAGTTAAGTTTTTTTAGAACATTTCCGAGGGTGTCTGTGCTGCTACATAATGTTTCTATTACAGATAC
>JBEPVC010000089.1:0-7893 GCA_041691235.1 Chitinophagaceae bacterium | reverse complement strand
GAATTAAGAAAAAGTGATGACTGGAGTGATCTTCATTCTTTTACATTAAAAAAATAAACCTGATAAATCTATACATGTTCTTTTTACAGGCATCGGAAAGTACTATTGGTTTAAATAATGTCCTTGTATTTGGCACAATAGGGATGTTTGCCTTGGCTATCACGCTTGTGTCTGTGGTTGTATTTCATCAGCGCAGAGTAATCAGATTTAATAAGCAGTTACAAAAACTTGAGGAAGAAAAACAACAAATGTTGTTGAAGGCTTCAATTCGTTTTCAGGAAGAAGAAAGACAAAGAATTGCAGCCGACTTACATGATGATGCAGGTCCATTATTGGCAACTGCAAGACTTTATCTTAATGAAAATCTTATTCACCAGGAACCAGCAGTTCAACTCCAATCTATTTTTAGTGCCAAACAAATTATAGATGACAGCATTCAGCTTATTAGAAATATATCTCACAGCCTGATGCCCCCTACTCTTAAAAACTTTGGACTAGAGTCTGCCATAAAAGATTTGTTTGAAAAAATAAATGGCTCGGGAGTAATTAATGCCAGTGCCCGTTTTCATGATAATCGTGAAAGACTAACTGAAGAACAAGAGTTACTGATTTTTAGAATTATACAAGAGCTGGTAACTAATATTATTAAACACAGCTGTGCAGGATTCATTCATCTTACTCAAAATGTACAAGGAAATTTTTCTTACTTTCGTATTCACCATGATGGAAAAGGAATTCTTCAACCGGAATTTGAAAAACTAAATTATGATTCATCGGGGCTTGGTTTAAAAAATATAGAAAGCCGTATTAAAGTTTTGAAAGGGAGTATTTCTTTTGATATTGATAGTACTCAAACTTATTATAAAGTAACCATTGAAATACCCAGGGAGCCAAATAAATAAATTGTTTATTCATTCATATAGATTGCACAATTTTTTATACTTAACCTCTTAGATTTGTTTATGGACGTAATTAAAGTTGCCATAGCCGATGATCATAAGATTTTCAGGAAAGGTGTAATACTTTCTTTAAAACCATACCACAATCTCAAATTCGTTTTAGAAGCAGAGAATGGCGAGGAACTTATACAGGGCGTTGAGGCTGCAGACCCCGACATTATATTGATGGATTTGAAAATGCCCGTTAAAGATGGCATTGAAACCACAAAATATCTGAATAAACATTTTCCTTCAATAAGAATACTCATACTAACAATGTATGAAGATGAGAGATTTGTAGGACATCTTATGGATAGTGGCGCTAATGGTTATCTTCTTAAAAGCACAGAGCCTGAAGAAATAAAACAGGGAATTATGGATGTTATGAGAACTGGTTTTTATCTTAATAATTTCGTGAACAGGGTATTAATCAAAAAAAATTACGCAAAGCAAAAATTCAATCCCACTCTTAATACTGAAGTTGTTATAAGCGAAAGAGAAAAAGAGGTACTCAGTTTGGTTTGCATGGAGTACACAGCCCAGGAAATTGCAAAAAAAATGGATATAAGTGCCCGCACTGTAGAAGCAATAAAAGACAGGCTGATGGAACGATTTGGCGTAAAAAATTCAGTAGGTCTTGTATTTTTCGCAATGAAGAACTCATTGATAGATTAGAACTCAGAAGTTCTAAATTCAAAATGTCATTTCAGGAACATTACCTTCAATTATAAGCTTTCCTTCAGTTTTATTTTTTATTTCTTCAACACTAACACCCGGCGCTCTTTCAACTAATAAAAAACCATTTGGAGTAATATCAATAACGGCAAGTTCCGTCACAATTTTTTTTACACATCTTATACCGGTTAAAGGGAGTGTGCAATGGTGAAGTAATTTCGATTGCCCCTTAGGGTTAGTATGCATCATTGCTACAATAATATTTTTTGCGCTCGCTACCAGGTCCATCGCGCCGCCCATTCCTTTTACCATTTTACCTGGAATTTTCCAATTGGCAATATCTCCATTCTCACTTACTTCCATTGCACCCAAAACCGTTAAATCAACTTTGCCCGCCCGTATCATACCAAAACTTAAAGCACTATCAAAAAAAGCTGAGCCAGGCAAAGTGGTAATTGTTTGTTTGCCTGCATTAATAAGATCAGGATCTTCATCGCCTTCTAACGGAAATGGCCCCATTCCCAAGAGGCCATTTTCTGATTGCAGAACAACATCAATACCTTTTGGAATGTAATTGGCAACAAGCGTTGGGATTCCGATTCCAAGATTAACATAGTATCCATCTTTTAATTCCCTGGCAATGCGTTGCGCTATTTGATTTTTATCTAACATGCTCAAACTTGTAAAACGGAAATAATAATTTCATATTTTTTAATTATCACTACGTCTTTTTAATTGACTAGTTTTCTCACCGTTCTTTGCTCAATTCGTTTTTCGTAATTTTTCCCTTTGAAAATCCTGTGAACGTAAATCCCGGGAACATGAATTTCATCCGGATTAAGAGTGCCCGTCTCAACCAAATCTTCCACCTCCGCAATAGTTATTTTGCCAGCCATTGCCATTAAAGGATTAAAGTTCCGGGCCGTCTCTTTGAAAATAAGATTACCCCTTGCATCTCCTTTCCAAGCTTTCACCAATGAAAAGTCCGGATTGAATGCGTATTCCAGCAAATATAATTTTCCATTGAATTCACGTATTTCTTTTCCATCAGCTACTTCCGTTCCAACTCCTGCAGGTGTATAGATGGCTGGCATTCCATACCCCGCAGCCATGCACCTTGTAGCCAATGTGCCTTGCGGAATTAATTCTACTTCAAGTTCACCACTTAATAACTGTCTTTCAAACTCTGCGTTCTCACCTACATAAGATGAAATCATTTTACGTACCTGCTTTTGCTTTAACAGCAATCCAATTCCAAAATCGTCTACACCTGCGTTATTTGATATGCAGGTAAGATTAGCTATTCCTTTTTTTACCAAAGCTTCAATACAATTTTCAGGAATTCCACATAAGCCAAAGCCCCCAAGCATTAGTATACTTCCACTTTCAATATCATTTATTGCCTCATCAGCGTCTTTAAAAACTTTATTCATCTTTTCTATAAAATTATTTTAGAAGAATCTTTTTTAGGGCGTTTAAATTTCTCTTTCATAATTTCATTATTGGTTTTCCGTTTCTGAACATTCAGGCTATCGAAAATAATTCGCAATACATCAGGATGACTTGTATACCAGGCATAGCTTTTGTCAAAGTCAGAAGATTTTACTTTATGAATTTCAAAAACTTTTTGCGTAAGCGCTTTAGTTTCCGCGGGCTTATTAATACCAGAATCCTTTTGAGCAATTTCTTCCGCCAGCGCTTGTGCTCTTATTACATCCCATAAAATATTCTGCATTTCTTTTTGTTGAATAATTCCATCTGGTATTTTGTTTTTTCCGGAACATGAAAACAAAATGCATAACATGATAAAGATAGCAATGCTTCTCATCCCTTAAGTTCTTCTTTATATTTTGCTGCTGATGGAACATCAAGCTTCTGCAAAAATTCGAGAGCCCTTGCCTTATCAGGAGGCGATGCTTTTGAGAATATTTTTATGAGCTCCTGCGTTTTTCCCTGGAAAAAAAATTGCAAAATCATGGTGTTTGGATTATCAACATTAAAATTATTTAAAAGACTAAGTACGTTAAGCACCTGAACTCTGGCATTTGCTTCCTGATCATAAAGCTTATCCATTCCCTGCCGATAATAACTATATATGGCATCATGTATTATTGTATACCTGCTGTTTAACAAATTTTCGGCCAGCCAATAACGATTTCTTGTCCCGTCAAACGCTTTCCATCCCGCTATGTTCTTTCCTTCAGGAGCATTGTTTACAATATTTTGCGCTTTTTGAAAATAAGGATCTCCGCCCCGCGGTGAAAAGGAATCATAATCCATACCAAGAACAATATCTATATAATATGCAAGTATTGCCGTAAGGTTTGAGCTTAAAGCATCTGTTCCCGAAACCCGGTTATCATTAAAATCTAATTGTTGAAATTCGGCGTACTTAAAATATACGTCGTTATCCTGGAAATTAATAATCGGAGAAACATAAGTAGAATTAAAAATAGGCCTTGCCGATTGTATGGTTAATGAACCTTTATAAACATTCGATTCATCTGTGGATTCTAAATTTAATAAAAAGCTACATTCGATCTTTTCCTGCTGGCCAAAGTTGTCGTTACTCCACTTTCGATTATTAACAAAACTATTAAGCGCGGTTTGCAACGTCTGAAAAGTTTTTTTATCAACGGTGTTTGCAACCCTGTTGGTAAGCACACTTACACTTGCCTTAAGTTCCTGCCCATCACAAAATGATACGGAAAAAATTAAAAAAACTAAAGCGATTATTTTATTCATTTCTATAATTAATAATGATGTCTACAATATCGCAGGCAACTTCTTTTTTTGATTTTTTATCAAAATTGAATTCATTTCCATTTTTATCAAAAATAACAATTTTGTTTGTGGTATTGCCGAAACCTGCTCCCTCATCATTTAGAGAATTAAGCACAATCAAATCTGCATTTTTTGCTCTTAGTTTTTTAATTGCATTTTCTCTTTCGTTGTTTGTTTCGAGTGCAAATCCAACTAAAGTTTGTTTGACTGTTTTTATTTTACCTACCTGAAAAAGTATATCCCCTGTTTTTTTTAATTGAAGAGAAAGGTTATTATTATCCTTCTTAATTTTTTGCAGAGACGGCTCTACTGGTGTATAATCTGAAACGGCAGCAGCCATAACAACAATGTCATTTTCATTAAAATGTTTTAAAGTGGCATCATACATTTCAGCAGCAGAATTAACCTTAGTTATATTTATACCATGATTCGCTGAAACGCCTGAGGGACCAAGTATAAGATTTACCAACGCTCCCCGTGCATTTAATTCGTCAGCGATAGCAACTCCCATTGTTCCGGTAGAGCGATTTCCTATAAACCTTACTGGATCTATTGCTTCATAAGTGGGACCGGCGGTAACAAGCGCTTTGATTCCATGCAAGCTCAACTTTCTAAAAAAAAAATCATCGAGATAATTAATAATCTCCTCCGGCTCTGCCATTCTGCCTTCGCCGGTCAGACCACTTGCAAGTTCACCGTTATTTACAGCCATAAGTTTATTTCCATTCTGTTTTAAAACCTCTATATTTTTTTGAGTAGCGGGATGATGCCACATGTCTTCATCCATTGCAGGCGCTATTAACACAGGGCAAGTTGCCGAAAGATAAACAGCCTGCAAAAGATTATCGCAAATTCCATTAGCCATCTTTGATAAGGTGTTGCACGAAGCAGGTGCAACAATCATAACATCTGCCCAACGGCCAAGCATAACATGATTTGCCCAGGTTTCTTCATCAAAAAGATCAAGAAGCACTTTTGATTTTGATAAAGTTGAAAAAGTTAGCGGAGATACAAAATCAGTAGCTGCCCTGGTCATAATAACTTTAACTTCAACCCCATTTTTTATAAGCAGCCTTAGCAAAATAACCGCTTTATAAGCGGCAATACTTCCGGTTACACACAGTAAAATCTTTTTGCCATTGAAATTAGAAAGATTCATTCCTAAACATTTTAAACGGTTGGCACTTTAATCCCCTTTACATTAACTGTACATTAAAACTGAATATTTAATCAACAAAAAATGGCGGTGTAAAACCGCCATTAAAAATATCATTTCTTATGCAAAGATTACCATAAAACCATCAAAGCTTTTGCAAACATGTCTTAATCAAAAAGATTGTCTTCGTTCCTGCGATAATAAATTTTATCTTCCATAAATTCTGCGGTTGCTAAAAGTGCAGGATTAGGCATTCTTTCATAAGCCTTTGAAATTTCTATCTGCTCTTTATTTTCATGAATTTCTTCCAGACTGTCTGTGTGGCTGGCAAACTCTTCTAACTTATTGTGAAGTTCTTCTTTAATAGAGATGTTAATTTGATTTGCCCTTTTCGCAATAACTGCAATAGACTCGTATAAATTACCTGTTTTAGCTTTTACATCAGTAAGATTTTTTGTTTCAACAACATTACTGGTATTAGCGCTTTGCTGGCGTCTTAGTTTGCTCATTTTGTATTTGTTTAATGTTAGATTGACTTAGATTTTTATAATCTTCTGCTTCTTTTAATAATTTACTTTCAGGATACCTGTCCGCAAAATCAAAATATTCTGTAGAAACTTTCAGGTAGCGTTCTTCCTGTTTGTCGCTTACACTTAATTTTGCAAATTGATAATATGATTTTATCGCCATCAACATATACTCCTCGCCTTTATTTGATTCTGGGTAGCTGTTCATCAAATTACTAAACGAAATACCTGCTGCACGATATTGCTGCAAGTTGTAATATAATTGTGCTGTTTTATACTCCTTTGCTTCCAGTTTTGCCCGGCATTTCGCAATCAGATCATTCGCATCTTTCAGCCTCGAAGAATTAGGATATGCATTAATAAAAGACTGCATCATTCCTATTGCCTTATTGGTATTTATTTGCTCGAGTTCAATTATTGGAGATTGCAAATAAAAAGTATATGCATGCATATAAGAAACCTCTTCTGCTTTTGAACTATTTGGAAAAACTTCTAAAAATCCTTTAAACAGATTTTCTGCATCAGCGTAGTTTTTTTGATAAAAAGAACAATATGCATACTTGTAATACAGCTCTTCGAATTTTTCTGTTCCTTTAAAAACAGAAAATAACTCTACATAAAGCTCTTCAGCGAATTTGTACTTTTTCTTTGCATAATATTCATCCGCCTTCTTCAGCTTATACTCGTAATCTTTGCTTTTAAGCACTTTATTAAACTGGGTTGAACAGGATGCCAATAAAATAAAAGGTACCAGTAAAACTAAAATCAATTTCATAAAGAGGTGCGAAATTAAGTGATTTTGGACAAAAATGATTTTAAAAAAATTCTATTCAAAATTGAACCAGTTAATATTTTGATAATACACAAAAAACCCTCCCCATAAGGGAAGGGTTCTATCATTGAGCAAAAAGTGGACTTATTAATTCGACTTAATATCAACCGTGTTTGCGTCACCACCACCTACTTCACAGTTAGGAGTTATGCGGTCTGCACTAATTCCTTCTTTTTCAGTAAGGTATGCTTTAACCGCTGCAGTTCTCTTATTGCACAAAGCTTGTGAGGCTTTTGAAGCAGCAGGGTAACCTGTTACAGTAATAGAGCAATCAGGATTGTTTTTTAATTTAGACGCTACAGTAGCAAGCATTGCTTTTGCATCGCTGCTTAAGCTGCCAGATTTTCCTTTGAAAGAAACGCTTGGCAAATCACCGATATGACATTTGTTTGTATCAGCCATAACCATGTTCTTGCAGCATTCAGGATCAGGGCATTTGCCCACACCGTCAGCATCTACTGGTTGGCATTCTGTTGGAGTAATTAATTGTTTGTCTTTGCAATCAGGAACACCATCACCATCTGTATCCCTTGAAACACCATGCGTATCAACAGGGCAACCGGCAGGTGTGTTTGGTTCTCTGTCAAGCTGATCAACAACACCATCACCATCAGCATCATCAAATACAGGTTTTGGTATTTTCATGTGCTTAGGATTGTTGATTTCGCTGTATGCATAATCAAGTGGATTAATCCACCAAAGAGGCTCAACAGATTTTTTACCGATATTAAAGTTCAATCCAACAGAGGCATAATTGTATGTGTCATAGTCACTGGTCAAAACAGGATCAGCATTGGAGTGTTCCTGCCATTGCTGTCCATCAAGTAAATCGCTCTTTGTAAAAGTAAACCTGTCTTCAATTGCAAGATTTACGCGTTTACCTAATTTAAATGCAATACCACCTAAGAGCGTTCCCGTAGGTCTTAACGTTTGACCGAACAAAGTTGGGCGACGATTACCTTCATTCTGCGCATCTGTTTC
>JBEPVC010000088.1:0-7916 GCA_041691235.1 Chitinophagaceae bacterium | reverse complement strand
TTGCGCATGCGTGTGCTCCCGTTTTCATTTTGCAATGTAGCATTCGAAAGCAATTCGTATTTATGAAGCTGCATAAAAGAAGGATATACGCGAACCGTTTCTTGCGCTTCAGTAGTAAACCTGCGGCACACCAAACCTAACTGCGAACTGACGAACAAATGAATGTTACCAAATAAATATTCTCCTCTCTGCAACGGACGCAAGTACGATTGAATTTTTTTCTCCTGCCTGCCTTTTAAAGTCACATGCCTCTTCCACTTTCTTTCCTGGAATTGTTCCGGTAATTCATCAATAACATTTATGTTTATTGGAAAAGAAAATTCATTTTTAATATTTATTTCAATTTTATTGTTGTCCCCATTACTCAAACGCCCGGCAGTAATTCTTTTTGCAAATGGAATTTTTTTTGTGAAGAATAAAAAAACGTAGTCAACAAAACAAAAAAGAATAAACACAAAAAATAAAAGCGGGATTACGTCTTCGAGCGCAGGGATATAAAATGCTGCAATAAAAAGGCCGATACATGCAGCCAGGCAGATATAAAAACGAATAGTAAGAAACAGGTCTCCGAAATATTTTTTTATTGTTGTCATTCTTTTATTCGGTCAGTGTCAATAGTCAATGGTTAATAACAACCCATATTCAATAATGATCAATATTCAATGATTTATTGACCTAATGACTTTTGTTTTATCTCGGCACCTCAATATTGCTGATAATATTTTGAACAAGCTCATCAGGCGTAATACCTTCCATTTCTTTTTCAGGAGTTAAAATTATTCTGTGGCGCATTACAGGCACTGCCATTGCAAGAATGTCTTCAGGCTTTACAAAATCTCTTCCGTTGATTGCAGCATTCGCCTTTGAAGCCCTTAATATGGCAAGTGAGGCACGCGGCGATGCTCCTAAAAATAATGATGGATTATTCCTTGTTTCATTTACAATTTTTGCTATAAATTCAATAAGCTTGGGATCAACAAAAACTTCGTGTATGGTTTGCCGGTAGTCTGAAATTTGGGTTGTAGATAAAATCTTATTTATATTTTCGAGTAATGCATTTTGAGCCAAAGACTGCTGGGCAAGAAGAATATTTATTTCTTCTTCAAGAGTGGGATATTTTACATTGATCTTGAATAAAAACCTGTCCAGTTGGGCCTCAGGCAGCCTGTAAGTTCCTTCCTGTTCTATCGGATTTTGTGTTGCCAAAACTAAAAATGGAAATTCCATTATGTGCGTTGTGCCATCGATAGTTATTTGACGCTCTTCCATTACTTCAAACAATGCAGCTTGTGTTTTTGCAGGAGCACGGTTTATTTCATCTATCAAAATAATATTGCTGAAGATAGGGCCACGCTTAAACTGGAAATCTGCTTCTTTGGGATTAAAAACAGAAGTTCCCAAAACATCACTGGGCATCAGGTCGGGCGTAAATTGTATTCTTGAAAAATCGGCGTTAATGATTTTAGCCATAATCTTCGCCGCCAAAGTTTTTGCAACGCCAGGCACGCCTTCTATAAGAATATGCCCATCACACAACAATCCAATCATAAGCATATTAACCATTTCGTGCTGACCAACGATTACTTTACTTATTTCATTTCTTATATCTCTAACAGCAGCGCTTAGCGCACTTAAGTCTATCCTCTGTTTAAAAACATTTTCTTCTATTATATTTTCTTCCATCAGCTTTTAATTTTTATAAATTTTTCTATTTCAGAATTTAATTTTAATAATTCCATATCGCTAACATCTTTTCCTGATTGTGCTTTTGCTATCAAACTGAATATTTGTTTTGTCTGTTCATGCGAAGCCCCGCTTTTACCGGAAAGAGAATTTATAAATTCATCATTAATGTTTGCCGTACTTATAAAATATTTGTTACGAATATGCTCATAAAAATAAGTAATCATCTTTTCAGCAATGTGATTGTTATCTTTTTTTTGCAAATAAAGGCGGCCTACAGTTTCCGTAAAAGTAACGGTTGTGTTGGTATTGGGCTTTACAATATTTATAACTCTTTGCTTTCTTTTTGTGTTAAATAAAACAAAGAGAAGTAACCCGGCTATCCCAATCCAAAATGCCCAGAGTAATGGTGGGTGCTGCTTTATAACGTCTAAGGAAGAAAAGTTATCGTCGCTGGAATTGCTGTTATTGTTTTTCCGCCGGCTTGAATTTGTATTTTTATAGTATTCATCCCAATAAATATTTTTCGGATCGGAGCGCAGGTATGAAATTACATTTTCAAAATATTTATAATTATCTGCAGTAAGTAAAAAATAATTACTGAAAATTCTCGGCGCAACATGCAGGTAGATACGCCCTTTGCCGGAAAAAAGAATAATGTAATTCGGAGTATTCATTTCATTTACTCCCAAAACCCGTGAAAATGCTGTATCAAAATTTGACAATGAATTAAGAAAAGGATAATAATAATAACTGTAAGAAGGCGCATTAAAATTTTCACCGAAGTACATGCCTACATGGGTTGGATGCATAACGCCATTTAATTCTTTTACTATTTCACTATCACGCTCGGTATTACAGTTTATGTTTTCAAGCAAGCGGTTGTCGATGTAATCTGCCGAAATAAAAAGATCATTTCCTTCCTTTACATAATCAAGGAAGGCCTTTATCTCCGCGCTATTAAGCACAAGATTTTTTGTAATCAGAAAGTATAAAGAATATTTTTTATCAGTAGAGTATACTTTTATATCATTCCATATTTCATCAAATGGATCCGTTACGATTTCAACATACCTGTCCCGATAAAGATTTTTAAACCCATTGTATGCAACGAATGAACCAAACGGCCGCTTGTCAGTTTTGCGATAGCTTTCGGTAAGGGATGGCAGCGTATGTTTATTTTGATTGTTGCAACTACTCAATGCAAGTATGCCAAAAATTAAAAAGTATGGAAAAAATATTTTCAAACGATTTATCCTTTTTTATTAAATGAAATAAATTCTTCTTTCAGTTGATTGTACATCGATTTATCGATTAAAAATTTTCCATACCAAACGTATTCGTAATTAAGTGTAAGCCGTGCAAATTGTTGCTGGTAATTCTTACCCGATAATTCATAAACGTATTTATCATTTGTTTTGTCAGGGGAAAAATTTATCAGCTCACTGTCTGTAAGCTTTTTAAGCATTTGCAGGTACAAGTATCTTATTCCTAAATTGAGATCGCCTTTTGATTCTGCATCGTGAATAAGCAGATTATATTCTGAATATTCGTTTAAGTTTTCAGGATTTTCTTCACTTGAATCATCAGCAATTTTTGCCGCTTTTTTTGCGAATAGCCCGTTAGTGAGAAATAGTTTATAAATAATAAAGCAAATAAAAAATATAGCAACAGCCCAAAAAAATATTTTTAAAGGAACCCCGTTTAGAAAGCTCCCTCCTTCATTTTGTGAAATTGAAATTCTTCGTGTTCGCTTCCTGCCGCTACTTTCATCAATGCTTGTTGTATCAGATTTAAGATCTGTTTTTTTTCTTAGAAGACTATCAAGATAACCCATGTAGCCAAACTCCCGATCTTGTTTCCATTTTAATAATGAGTCCCCGCTTTCATCAATAAATGTTTTTACCACAACCGTATCTTCAGCAGATTCATCAAGCGTACCTGAAGAATCCAGATCTTCGGAAACAATAGCCGAATCGGCAATTGCACCCGAGCTGTCTTGCGCAAAAGACTTACTGGTGGCAAAGAATACCAGCGCAACGAAGCCATAAAATTTTATGGAATTACAATTCATAGACTACTCCATTCTTTATAATTTTTCCATCTGCTAACACAACACCTTTTTTATGCAACCGGATTGGATACAATACAAAATACCAAACAATAAAAAAGAATGAACCAGCAAGAATAATAAGACTAACGGGAACGGGTAGCCCAATATTATGTGAATCTTTTTGAAACGTGTTGCTCATGAGATGAGTAATATAGCTTTCAAAAAAAGCTGCAACAATAAAAAAAGGAATAAGGCTTATACAAATTTTCATGGCATCTTTTGCTGCCCGTAAAAAAGATTGCTTGCGTGTATACGTGCCCGGGAAAAGCCAGCCAAAGCCAAGAATAAGCCCGGCACAACTGGCAATTACAAGAGATGAGATTTCCAGTGTACCATGAATCCAGATTACCATAACCGATTGCCATCCCAATCCCTGCGAAAAGAAAAGATATTGAAAGCATCCCAGCATAAGTCCATTGCTCCACATTAAAAAAATAGTTCCTATGCCAAATAAGATACCTGACACCACACTTTTAAAGGCTACGCTGATGTTGTTATAGGCGATATGAACAAACATTGAAAATGGATTATCATCTTTATAAACGCCAAATGGATCACCTTTTTGAATGCGGGCGATTGTTGCATCATAATAACCCGGCTGCACATAATGATTGAAATAATCGGGTGTATAATTCGGATCGGTTGTAGAAGAAACAATCCCAATAGTAACGAACAATACAAATAAAATAAATGTAAATAGAAAGGTTTTGTGATAACGCCGAAACAATAATGGCAGCTCATATTTCCAAAACAATAAAACCCTTGAATACTTTTGTTTTTTATTCTGGTAAATATTTTGATAAATACCAGCGGCTATTCCATTAATCCACCTTGTTACCTTGCTCTGCGGATAAAAAGTTTTTGCATACGAAAGATCGTCAAGCAGGGTAATAAACCTGTTGGCCATTTCATCTGGGTCGCCGGATTCTTCATGCTGATATTGATTCCATTTATCAACATTCTTTTTAATAAACCTTGCTTCACGCATTGCATAAAATTAATGAAAAACATTACCCCAAACTTTGCTATAAAGACAAGTAATAAAAAAATTATTAAGTTTTTGTAATAAAATAATAATTTGCTGTATGGGCGTTATTCAAATAGCTACTCCTTTTAATATTGATCTCGAATTTGAAATTGCCGAATTTCACAAAAGACTTTTTGCATACCTGATTGATTTTACGCTGTTGATCTTATACTTTATAAGCATGAAGTATTTCTATTACGGCGGGTTTAATAAAGTAAGTGAGTATGAGCTGCAAAGCCATGTGGGCATTGATATTCTCACCATTTCGCTTCCTATGCTTTTGTATTCATTAATAACAGAGGTAATGCTGCATGGGCAAACAATCGGGAAAAAATTAATGAATATAAGAGTAATAAGCCTTGACGGAGGCGAGCCGCAGCTTAGCCAGTATCTCACCAGGTGGATGTTTAAAGCTTACGAATGGCCTTTCTTTTTTGGATACACCATTCTTACCCGCGAGAGCCTTATCGTTTATATATTCATAACTGGTTTTCTGGGAATAATTGTGGTAATAATTATTGCTGTTACTAAAAAAAATCAACGCCTTGGCGATCTTGCTGCCAACACGGTTGTGGTAAATACAAAATCTCTGTTTACGGTTCAGGATACTGTTTTCATGGAAATTGAGCAGGCAGATTATGTGGTTAAGTTTCCCGAAGTTTTAAAATTATCAGACAGGGATATTAACACCATAAAAAATGTGATTAATCTTTTTTACAAAAATCATAATACACATACCTGCTCGCGGGTTGCTTTTAAAGTACAGGAAGTTTTAAAAATACACACCGATATGTACGCCATTGATTTTTTAGAAAAATTATTGGCTGATTATAATTATTTAGCGACGAAGTAAATAAAAGATATGGATGACAATTATTTCTCAACGAAATAATTTATAAAAACCTATCCCTGCATTGTTAACGCAATCATACCAATAATAAATGCCAATGCATAAAGAGAAAGCATAATGATTGTGAAAATTCCATAAAACTTAAACATTGATTTCAGGTTCATCAATGATTCTTCAAAATTTTCCTGGCTGACAGCTTTTGCAGCAGCCTGCATTTTTACAGAAAATCTATTCAAATACAAGCAAGGGAAAAAGAATAAGGCAGCAAATAAAAGATATATAACGGTCATCCACATACGCATAGTACCGCTAAAGCTTTCAGACATTCCATTATAAGGCGGAACTTTAACCATTAAAGAAGGAATGATAAATGCGATAACAACCATGAGGCCACATAAGATGAAACCCACTATAGAAAGAAATTTTCCCCATTTAGCTGATTCAGTTAAATAACTTTGAGCAACAGGAGATACCTGCAGATCATTATTAAGAAGATCAAAATTTTCCATCTTAGTTTGGTTTTCTACTAAAGTATAAAATATTTTTTTTGATCCGTAACTTTAATAGGCGCGGGCAAATAAAACTCTTTCACGGCTTGGATTGCCGGTCAATATACATTTTCCTTCCTCTTTAATATTGTTCAGCGGAATGCAGCGAATCGTTGCTTTGGAAAGCTCTTTTATTTTGTCTTCTGTTTCTGCAGTGCCATCCCAATGTGCAGATACAAACCCGGCTTTACCATCAAGAATTTTAATAAACTCTTCCCATGTATCTGCTTTCGTAATGTTATCATCGCGAAAAACTTTTGCCTTATCATAAATATTTTGCTGAATGTCATTTAATAAAACATGAACTGAATTTGCCAATCCATCGATCGAGACAGATTTTTTTTCTCTGGTATCACGTCTTGCAACTTCTACCGAATTGTTTTGCAAATCTCTTGCACCAACAGCTATACGTACAGGTACACCTTTTAATTCGTACTCGGCAAATTTCCAGCCAGGGCGATTGTTATCGTCATCATCATACTTCACTCTTATTCCCAGCGCCTTAAAGTCTTCCAGCAATACTTTTACTTTCTCATCAATATTTTGTTTTTGCTCATCACCTTTATAAATGGGAACAATCACCACCTGTATTGGAGCAATCTTTGGAGGAAGAACAAGTCCGTCATCATCGCTATGCGCCATAACCAATGCGCCGATCAAACGCGTGCTTACACCCCAGCTTGTTGCCCACACATAGTCGAGCTTATTTTCTTTGTCGCTAAATTTTACATCGAAAGCTTTGGCAAAATTTTGCCCCAGGAAATGTGAGGTACCTGATTGAAGTGCTTTTCCATCCTGCATTAAAGCTTCAATGCAATAGGTATCCACAGCTCCTGCGAAACGCTCATTGATGCTTTTTATTCCTTTTATCACCGGCATGGCCATCCATTCTTCAGCAAATTCAGCATAAATATTAAGCATCTGTATAGTTTCGTCTATGGCTTCCTGTGAGGTTGCATGTGCAGTATGGCCTTCCTGCCATAAAAATTCAGTCGTACGTAAAAAAAGCCTTGTGCGCATTTCCCATCTTACTACGTTGCACCATTGATTTACCAATACAGGAAGATCACGATAAGATTGTATCCATGTTTTATACGTATTCCAGATAATTGTTTCCGAAGTGGGCCTTACTATCAGTTCTTCTTCAAGCTTTGCGTCAGGATCAACAACAATTCCATTACCATCCGGATCGTTCATGAGCCTGTAATGCGTAACCACAGCACATTCTTTGGCAAAGCCTTCTACATGCGCCGCTTCTTTACTTAAAAAACTTTTTGGAATGAACAAAGGAAAATAAGCGTTCTGGTGGCCGGTTTCTTTAAACATTTTATCGAGCTGATCGCGCATGTTTTCCCAAAGAGCAAAACCATACGGCTTTATAACCATACAACCTCTTACGGCACTATAATCAGCAAGCCCTGCTTTTAAAATGATATCATTATACCACTGCGAGTAATCTTCTTTCCTGCTTGTAATTTCTTTGCCCATTATTTATTTTCCGGCGTAAAACACCCTTGTTTATTTTAATTAAAAAATCGATTTTATCTTAGCTATACTTTAACACGAAATCACAAAATCACTTGCCGCGTTATAGTTGAATTATGTTTAAATTTACATAGAACAAGGCGCAAAAGTAATAACTTCATTTTTAAATTCTTTTAAACTTCAGCCATGAAAACAAAACATTTACTCTTA
>JBEPVC010000087.1:0-7936 GCA_041691235.1 Chitinophagaceae bacterium | reverse complement strand
TACATCAATAAAAACATCTGCCATATAAGCAAAAGTGGCTTTGTCTGTAACCATTCTGGCGTACCCAATTTGTTTATCATTGTAATAAATTCCAAAACACAATGAGCCTTTCATTGCCTTCTTACAACTTTTCTATCTACACCAGGGGACCAGTAAGATTGTGATAAAAATTTGTGGACATATTTAATATCAATTTTATTTTTATCAGTAGAAATAACATAATTATTTTTTGCAACTGTATAATTCATGCTTATGCTTTTTAAAACAAAGATGGCAAATACAATTAATTTTGCAATGCATGCATGTAAAAGACGATATTCAGTTAAGGTGGTGGAAGCTTGAAGAAAAGTTTATGAATAAATTCGGCAAGAAGCCTGATGTCGAAGCAATTCTTTTTCTCATAGGAATACAGGAAATCGGGAATTTCAAAAAGAAATTCTCCAAAGAACAAAAGCAGGATTTAATGCACGTAGCAGTTTGCTCATTGCTTTCGCAGAGCGGTTATTATAAAATTGAAGGCCATGATAGTGAAGGCTGGCCTCATTTTCAACAATTAAAAGCCTTACCTCAATATAGCATGATAGAGCAGGAAAATTTTTTAAAGGACCATATTTTACTTTACTTTGAAAATATTGGTGACCCATTCAGTGATTTTTAAAATATACAATGAGAAAATTTTTTTATTTAATAATTCCGTTTTTCATTATTTCATGCACAGCAACCAAGAAAAACGTAAGTACATCGCCCAAACAAACGAGAGTAAAGATTGAAACGGAGTTTGGAGATATTGTTATAAAATTATACAACCAAACCCCTGTACACAGAGATAATTTTATTAAACTGGTTAAGCAACATTTTTATGATAGCTTATTGTTTCATCGCGTGATAAACGGATTTATGATACAAGGCGGCGACCCTGACAGCAAGCACGCGAAACAAGGAGCGCAACTTGGCGACGGAGGATTAAAATATACTTTGGCCCCTGAATTTGACACTGCTTTATTTCATAAGAAAGGTGCGTTAGCTGCCGCAAGAGAAGGAGATGATGTGAATCCGAAAAAAAGAAGTAGCTCCACACAATTTTATATTGTACAGGGAAAAACTTTTAACGATGACCAACTGAATAAAATGGAGGAACGCTTCAGCATAAAAATTCCTGAGAACCACCAGGAAATTTACAGAACAGTAGGCGGCGCTCCTTTTCTCGATATGAACTACACTGTTTTCGGTGAAGTAGAAAGCGGCTTTGATGTAATTGATAAAATAGCTAATGCACCCAAAGACAATAATGACAGGCCATTGCAGAACATCATGATGAAGATAATTTTGCTGAAATAATTTCTCAGTAAGAAAATATTAATTTGCATGCAATTCAATAAAAAAAATTAAACCATACAAATGAACTTTCCGGAAAATCTTCATTATACCAAAGACCACGAATGGGTTTCTATAGAAGGCGACATTGCAACAATAGGTATTACCGACTTTGCCCAGCATGAACTCGGAGACATAGTATATGTTGAAATTGAAAGCAAAGGGAAAGCGCTTGCAGCTGAAGCTGTATTCGGAACGGTAGAAGCAGTGAAAACAGTAAGTGATCTTTTTTTGCCGGTATCTGGAACAATTACTGAAGTGAACCCTATTTTGGAATCTGAGCCTGAAAAAGTGAATAACGATCCTTATGGCGATGGATGGATGGTAAAAATGAAAGTAGATAATCCTGATGATGTTGCCGGGCTTATGAATGCAGAAGCCTATCAAAAAGTTGTGGCTTAATTTTCTTAAACAGAATGCAAAAAATTTCAATCAAAAAATTTCTGCCAGGCATCGCCTGGTTTTTTGTTGTACTTGTGCTCACTTGTTTGCCGGGTGATGATATACCATCTGCTGAGTGGCTTGATAAAATTTATTTTGATAAATGGGTTCATGTCGGAATATTTGGCCTGCTTACAGTTTTATTTTGCTGGCCATTTTACAAATCTGATTTTTCGGCTAAACAGCGATTAAATTATTTTATACGCATAGCAATCGCGGTAAGCATATGGGGCTTAACGATAGAATTTATTCAGAGATTTTATATTCCTGGCAGAAGCTACGATCTTCTTGATTGGGCCGCAGACAGCGTTGGAGCAATAATTGCATTTTGGTTTTGCCGGAAAATCTTTTTGGTTTCACCCATTGAAGGCCAGCCCTGGTGGAAAACAAAAAAGTAATTTCCCCGCTTTTACTTTTTACGAATTTTCGTTTGCTTCATTGCGCCACTTTGCTTCTAACTTTTAAATTAATACATTTGCTTTATGGAAAATGTTGAGAACATGGAATACAATACTACACGAAATCATTTGGAGATACGGGAATATGGCCGTCACATCCAGAAGATGGTGGAGTATGTTTTAACTCTTGAAGATAGGGAGAAGCGTCAAAAAAATGCTTATGCTCTTATTGAGCTGATGGGCTTTTTAAATCCGCACTTAAAAAATGTAGAAGACTTTCGTCATAAGCTCTGGGATCATCTTTTTTTAATAAGCGATTTTAAACTGGATGTGGATAGCCCATACCCGATTCCTACCCGTGAAACTTTAAAAGCAAAGCCGGAAAAGCTTTCGTATCCTAAAAGATACCCGAAATATAATCATCTCGGAAAAAATATTGAGATAGTAATTGACAAGGCTTTAAAGGAAGAAGATAGTGAAAAGCGCCAGGGATTTGCTAATTCCATTGCATATTACATGAAGCTTACCTATAGTAACTGGCATAAGGAATTGGTACATGATGATAATATTCAAACGGAGCTTGCTTCCATTACAAAAGGAGAACTGGAATTCAACAATCGTCCTTTTGTAAAACATCGTACTGATAACAACCGCGAAGAATTTGGAGGTGGTGGTAAATACCGTAAAAATTTTGGCCCGCGTAATAATCGCAATAACCAGGGAAGAGATAATCGCAATAATAATAATAATAACCGGAATAAATTTTCTAAAAAAAGATACTAATTCTTCTTAATAAAAAATAAGTTTGCAACCCTGGCATTTAATATATTGCCGGGGTTTTATTTTACTCAAGCCGAAATCAATTTCAATGGGTTTATTTGAAGTTATAGGAGGGAAAAAATTATCCGGGGAAATAACTCCGCAAGGCGCCAAGAATGAGGCATTGCAGGTTATATCAGCGGTGTTGCTGACAAAAGAAAAAGTTACTATAAACAATATTCCTGATATTATCGATGTAAACCTCCAGATTGAATTGCTTGAAGAGTTAGGAGTTGTTGTAGAAAGAATAGATCGTCATACATGCACTTTCCAGGCTGATAACATAAATATTGATTATCTCGCTTCACCGGCTTTTAAAACTAAAACCGGGCGTTTACGCGGAAGCGTTATGTTGGCGGGGCCCATGCTTGCGCGGTTTAAAAAAGCCTATGTTCCAAAACCCGGAGGCGATAAAATCGGGCGACGGCGGCTTGATACACACATCATCGGGTTCCAAAAACTGGGCGCCAAGTTCGATTATGATAACGATGCTTCTTTTTTTGTTTTACATACTTCGCAGCTTAAGGCAGCAACACTTTTACTTGATGAACCAAGTGTAACGGGAACGGCTAATATTATTATGGCCGCGGTTATGGCAACGGGTACCACAACAATATATAACGCCGCGTGCGAACCTTACATACAGCAGCTTTGTAAAATGCTTAACAGCATGGGGGCAAAAATATCTGGTATTGCAGGTAACATGCTCTCGATTGAAGGTGTAAAAGATTTGCAGGGAACAACGCATACTATTCTCCCTGATATGATTGAGGTAGGATCATTCATAGGACTCGCAGCAATGACGCAAAGTGATATCGTGATAAAAAATGCGGGCATTAATCATTTAGGAATAATTCCGGAAAAATTTCAACAGCTTGGGATAAAAATGAATTTTAAAGGAGACGACATTCATATTCCGGAGCAGGAACTTTATGAAATCCAAACTTTTTTAGATGGTTCTGTTCTCACTATTTCAGATCATCCATGGCCGGGATTCACGCCTGATCTGCTAAGCATTATACTGGTAGTTGCAACCCAGGCCAGAGGCAGCGTGCTTGTGCATCAAAAAATGTTTGAAAGCCGGTTGTTTTTTGTTGATAAAATCATAGAGATGGGCGCACATATTGTTCTATGCGATCCTCACAGGGCCGTTGTTATCGGGCTTGAGCGAAAAAATTCTTTAAGGGGAATTTCGATGAGCAGTCCTGATATAAGGGCCGGCGTTGCATTATTGATTGCCGCATTAAGTGCTGAGGGCAAAAGTATTATTCAGAATATTGAGCAAATAGACAGAGGCTATCAAACCATAGATACAAGGTTAAAAAACCTTGGTGCAGATATTACCAGGATCTAGTTTTTCGTTTAACCAATATCGTTAGTAGTAAACTTTTTGAGAGAAATTATGGAGAAACAATACAACAAATTAATTCTTATTACAGCTCCCTCTGGCGCAGGCAAAACTTCCATAATTCGCTACCTCATAAAAAAATTCCCCGAACTTGCTTTTTCGGTGTCAGCCACTACACGCAGGCCACGCCACAATGAAGCTGAGGGAATAGATTACTATTTTTTATCGGAGGAAAACTTCAGGGAAAAAATTCATCACAAAGAATTTTTAGAATGGGAAATGGTATATGAGGGTAAATATTATGGAACCTTAAAATCGGAAATTCAGCGTTTGTGGGCTGAAAAAAAAGTACCTGTTCTTGATATAGACGTACAGGGAGCTATTCATGTGCAGCAACAGTATCCTGTAAATACAATATCCGTTTTTATACAGCCTCCTTCACAGGAAGAATTAAAAAGCAGGCTGCAGAGCCGCGGTTCAGAAACAGAAGAATCGTTACTGGCAAGAGTAAACAAATCTTCTTTTGAAATGACATTTAAAAATCATTTTGAAAATGTGGTTGTTAATAATGATTTTGAAACTGCCTGCCACGAAACAGAAAAAATAATAGCTGAGTTTTTAAATAAATAATTTAATAAAAGAAGGTTCATTTTCTATTTTATATTTTTGCTGTATGGACTGGACGTCACTCATAGCGATTATTGTATCCTTATTTCTGATAGGTTTTTTTTCAGGGATAGAAATTGCTTTTGTTTCTGTAAGCAAATTATCAATTGAGTTAAAAAAGAAGCAAGGGAGCTATAGCGGTAAAATATGGTCGGCCTTTATGGAAAAGCCTGCCCGCTTTATTGGCACATCACTCGTTGCTTTAAATGTGTTGCTGGTAATTTATGGGCTTTTATGGAGTGACATCCTGGATAGCTTTTGGAAGTATTGGAATATTACAAATCCTTTTCTAAAGCTTGCCGCAGAAACAATCATTTCTACAATCATCCTTTTATTTTTTGAATTTATTTTTAAGGCAGTCTTTCGCGCAACAAGTAATGCAATTGTAGGAAGCAGCATCATAACTTTTATAGCCAGTTTTTTTTATTCCATGTTTTCATGGATTGCCTCCTTTTTTGTAAACATCGCAGAATGGATGCTTAAATATATTTTCAATGTAAAGCTTCAAACTAAAAATGAGCCATTTACAAAAATTGATTTGGAACATTTTATTCAGCAAAGCAAAATGAATGATACGGAAGACAACGAGGAGATGAATAATGAATTGTTCGAAAATGTTTTGTCGCTGTCTGATGTAAAAGTAAGAGAATGTCTTATTCCCCGAAAAGAGGTTGAATCAATCAACATCAACTATTCTCTTTCCGAAGTAAAAAATCGTTTTATTGAAACGAAGCTTAGCAAGCTGGTAGTGTACGAAGGTAACATAGATAACATACAAGGATATATTCACCAGTTGGATATGTTTAGAAATCCGCAAGACCTTCGATCGATACTGCTCCCGATTCCTACAATTCCTGAAAGCATGAGCGCTACAGATTTAATAGATAAATTCAGCAAAGAAAGAAAAAGTATAGCATGGGTAATTGATGAGTTTGGAGGCACCGCAGGAATTGTAACGATGGAAGATTTGCTTGAAGAAATTTTTGGCGATATAAAAGACGAATATGATACTAGTGAAGAGTTTGTTGATAAACAACTTTCGGCCAATGAATATATATTAAGCGGACGACTGGAACTGGATTACCTGACCGATAAATACAAAATGGAATTTCGCGAAAACGAAGAAACCGGCACACTCTCAGGATACATAATAAGCCAGCATGAATCAATTCCGCGGCAAAAAGATCGCATTATTATTGATGACTATCAGTTTGATATTTTAAGCGTAAGCGAAACACGGATTGAAACGGTAAAATTAAAAGTGCTTAGGTGATAGTTGCAGTTGATACAAGGTTTCTTGTAAAGAATGAATCGAGCTGGTACAGTAATTTTATTTATGAAACTTTCGGGCGAATAGCAAATTTACATAAAGAACATACTTTTATTTTTATTAATGATAAGGTTGTAGACGCGTCCTTCAATTTTTCAGAAAATGTTATTCGCGTTGCAAAAGGCCCGCAGGTAAAAAGTTCTGCGCAATGGCTTATTTGGTATAATATTAAAATTCCGGCTATTTTAAAAAAATATAAAGCTGATGTATTTATAAGTTTTGATTTTTGCTCGCTCACAACCAAAGTACCGCAATGCATAATCATAAATGATTTGACATTTTTGTTTTATCCTCCAAAAAGTCTTGCATTTTTTTATAAAAAATTTACGCCTTTTTCTTTAGAGAAATCAAAAACTATTGTGACTGTTTCAGAATTTTCAAAAAAAGATATTTCGAAGCAATACAAAATAAATGAGGAGAAAATAACTGTTGTGTACAATGGTGTTGATGAAAATTATTCTCCAATAAACACTGAGGAAAGAGAAAATATAAAAGAAAAATATACCGAAGGAAATGAATACTTTATTTACAAAGGAGAATCACGTGCAAAAAATAATTTAGTGAACCTGCTTAAAGCTTTTTCAGCTTTTAAAAAAAGACAAAAGAGCGGCATGCAATTATTAATGCTAATAGATAATAATTCAGCTTATGAAGAACTTGTTGAAAGTTTGCGACTATTCAGATTTAAAGATGAAGTAAAACTGTTAATTGATTTACCAGCTTCCGAAATTGTAAAAGTAATGTCCGGCGCTTATGCCTTGGCTTATCCATCTTTTCTTGAGGGATTTCCAAAACAACTAATTGAGGCGATGAGATGTGACGTTCCTGTAATTACATCTTCAACAAGCGCAATGCCTGAAATTTGCGGAGAAGCAGCCATGTATTTCGATCCAAAAAATTTTAAAGAAATTGCTGTACTGATGATGTTGCTTTTTAAAGATGAAGCCTTAAGAAAAAATTTAATTGAAAAAGGCAAAGCTCAGGCAAAAAAATATAGTTGGGATAAAACCTCACAATTGCTTTGGGAAACGATTGAAAAAACAATATAGTTTCAGGACCGGTTTAATATCATTTTTATAGAACCCTTCAATAGTATTAATTTGCACAAGTATGACTGAATCAAATATCATTATAAACGTTCTGTTGGATGCTGATAAAGTTCCGCAGGAAATAAGCTGGAGTGCTACCGGAAGCAGCGTTCCAACGCCTCAAAAAGCTAAAGCTATGTGTGTTGCTTTTTGGGATGCAGCCGATAAATCTGCAATGAGAATTGACCTTTGGACAAAAGATATGATGATAGATGAGATGGCTGATTTTTATTACCAGCTTTTTACAACTATGGCAGATACTTTTCAAAGGGCAACAAAACACGAGGAGCTTACCAAAGACATAAAATCTTTTGCAAAAGATTTTCATAAAAAATTTGTAGAGATAGAAAAAGAAAACTCAAAATAAAAAAATTATAACAATGAATCTTGAACAAAAAGTAATGGCTGATTTAAAAACAGCAATGCTTGCGAAAGATGAAAAATCTTTACGCTCATTGCGTGCCATTAAAGC
>JBEPVC010000086.1:0-7949 GCA_041691235.1 Chitinophagaceae bacterium | reverse complement strand
GTAACCTGGCTTTTAGCATCAGGGCGCAAATATTTAATTTCTTTATTTTCTCTTCTTAATGCAGCAAGCTCTATTAAAAGATTATTTGCAAGATCCAATGCCAGCGGCATATAATTTTCTGTTTCATTAGTTGCATATCCAAACATCATTCCCTGGTCACCTGCGCCTTGCTCTTCTTTTTTCTTTCTGTCAACTCCCTGGTTAATATCCGCCGATTGCTCATGTATAGCTGAAAAAATCCCGCACGAATTTGCTTCGAACATGTATTCACTTTTTGTGTAGCCTATTTTGCGAATTACTTCTCTCGCAATTTCCTGCACGTCCAAATATGCTTTTGATTTTACTTCGCCAGCCAACACAACCTGGCCGGTAGTTACTAAAGTTTCACAAGCAACTTTACTTTGAGGATCGAAAGCAAGAAAATTATCAATAAGCGCATCACTTATCTGGTCAGCAACTTTATCAGGATGTCCTTCGCTTACTGATTCAGATGTAAATAAATAGGGCATAGTTGTTTTTGTTTTAGAGCGGCAAAATTATGGTTTCACAGTCATTGATCAAAATGGAACTTTGAAAAAAATCTCACTTTAGGAAAATATAATAGTGAGAATAAAAGAATTAAAGCGCTGAATAAATAATATGCAATTTCATGCGGTAATTAGAATTATTACCTCCGCCTAATTTCACCCGCCCAAGTGTATATTGATTGATTTGATAAAGAAGCGCCGTGACTGGTTGAGTACATTCATCAACATAACCTGCAGGTATATCAATGTAAGAAGGCGAACTTAGCTTCATCGTTAAATTGGCATGATGATTTGTAACAATTTTTTGCACATACCTCGATATATTAAACGTGTATCTCGAAATAGTGTTACCGAATGGATCTTTAACGTATGTTCTGAATCCTCCGAATTGTCCAAGATTTGGTGTGCCGGATATTGTGTTAAAATCGCACGGTATTGCTCTTGTTGTATTTAAGCCTAATGAATCTTTAACTTCAAGATAAAGATAATTTGGAGTGGCAAAATCCTTATCGGCCGGATCATAAATTTGATCCATAACTAATTCTGCCCTGTTGATTACCCTGTTTGATAGATTTGAAACTTCCGGTATTTTAATTTGTGCATATGTTCCCGGATTTGTTTGTATATAAATCTCATCATCACCATCCACTGGTTGTGCAAGATGATTGGTAATTTCTGCGCCTGAATGATTTCTGGCAATATAATTTCCTGCGCTTACCAAATCAGTGAATGTAAAATTAGTCACAGCACTAATCACCGAATCTTTAGTGTATTTATAATAGACCGATACTTTTGTATTACTATCATTAAGGCTGTAATAGGTTAATGCATTGCCTCCAAAACTAAAATCAGGAACTAATGCAAAGCCACCAAGAAAAACTTTGAAGGCAGAATCAGAAGCCCATGGTTTTGTTGAATCGTGAGACAAAAGAGATTGGCCGAAAGAATTATCTAATGTAATGCGAAGTGGTATAGTATCATTGAGATTTTTAGGAGTATAAATTCCTGAACCAAGAAGTGCATCAAATTCTGTAAATTTACAGCTGCTTGAATCCGGTTTGAATGCACCAAAAATATTATACACATCAACCTTCTGGGGAATCGTAGAATCGCCAAAAGAAACTTTATACGCCAAAGATAAAACTACAGAATCAAGTGTGCTATTGGCTGGAAATGAAAACGGAAAAGAAGGAGGTTCCAATGTTGTAAAAATTGTTCCTTGTGTCGTACCGAAATATGGATCATTTGTTATAGAACCTAATGCAAATAAACCATCAGGATAAACTTTCGCACAATCTTTTTGAACCGAATCAAAATTATTTGCAATAACACTTAATGTTGTATCGAATGTATGAATATTGTCTACAACCGGTATAAGATTTTGCCCGAGATTAGTTGTGTCAATTTTAGTACAGCTCCAGTTAAAAAAAATTACAAATAATAATCCTGATAGAGCAGTTTTAAATCGGCTATTAAACACTTAAAAGTATAGTTTGAGATAATAAATAAAGGGATGAAAATTATTTGCCCGCAAGGTCGGCATACAATTGTAAATAGTCTGTTAAATCTGACTCAGCGCTATATTTCAAAACTTTTTTGCCTCTCACTTTTGCGAATTCATCCATAAGCTTTTTATCAGCTTTTTCAGCTCCAAAAGTAATTGCATCAGCATACATTGCGCCGCCTCTGAACATTGCAGTATTATTACCTTCTTTAAAAGGCTCTAAATCTTTTTCTTTAATGTTAGCGTTTATTATGGCAAGCTTTAAGAAATCGGGACCAATTTTTTCTTTGAAAGTGTTTTGTCCTATTGTATAAATCACTTTGCAATTACTAAACACCGGTTCTTTTTTGTAAGCTGTTTTAATATACATAGGTATAAGCCCGGTCATCCATCCACTGCAATGAATAATATCTGGAGGCCACCCAAATTTTTTAACGGTTTCTAATGCGCCTTTGCAAAACAATACAGTTCTAAGTGCATTATCAGCAAACCACTTCTCATTGTCATCATGGTATAAGGTCTTTCTTTTAAAAAGATCTTCATTATCTAGGAAATAAATTTGGAGCCTCGCATTGGGTAACGATGCTACTTTTATCACGAGCGGATAATCATCGCCATCAATAGAAACATTAATTCCGGAAAGCCTTACTACTTCATGAAGCCTGTGCCTGCGCTCGTTTATAACGCCAAAGCGAGGCATAATGCAACGCACCTCCATTCCATTTTCATTTGATTTTACTGCAAGCCTGTTTACAATCTCAGCAAATTCCGTCATTTCCAAATAAGGAGACATTTCGTTTGCAATAAATAAAATTCTTTTCTTTGTTGACATTTGCGAAGAGTTAAATTAGCTTTATCAGTTTTTTCAAACAGGCGGCAAAGTTACAATAATTTTTTTTGTTAATCACGGTAAACTCAATGTTGAGCCATATTACAAAGCAGGTATGATACTATTTAAACATTCAAAAGATTTACAGTTTCATCTTCACACCGTAAAAAAACAAAAACGTACTACCGGCTTCGTGCCCACGATGGGCGCTTTACATGCAGGTCATTTAGCGCTTATTGAACAAAGCAAATTGAAAACAGACGTAACCATTTGCAGCATTTTTGTCAATCCTGTGCAGTTTAATAATCCGGATGATTACAAAAAATATCCGGTTACTATTGAAAAAGATATTCTCCTTCTTGAAGAAAACGGTTGTGATATTTTATTTCTTCCTGATGAAGAAGAGATTTATCCAAATGCAGAGTCGAAAAATAAAAATTATGACTTAGGTTTCCTGGAAAATATTCTTGAAGGAAAATTCAGGCCCGGGCATTTCCAGGGAGTCTGCATGGCAGTAGAAAAATTACTTGATATTGTTGAGCCGGATTATTTATTTCTTGGGCAAAAAGATTACCAGCAATGTCTTATTATAAAAAGACTTGTTGAAATTATGGGGAAAGATACCCGCATAATTATAAGCCCTACCCTTCGCGAAGCGAGCGGGCTTGCATTAAGCAGCCGCAACTTAAGATTATCGGCTGATGAAAAAAATATTGCTTCAGAATTATATAAAACATTAGAGTACATAAAAAATAATCTGTCACAACACGATCTTTTGAAATTAAAAAAAGATGCAATTAAGCATTTGGAAAATATTGGATTTAAAGTAGATTATTTGGAAATCGCTAAGCCCGGTACACTTGATATTGCAGAAAATTACAGAGCGGGCGAAAGCATTATTATTTTAGTTGCTGCATTTTTAAAGAATGTAAGATTAATAGATAACATGATGGTAACAAGCTAATATTGCAACTGTTTATTATCTTGTAAACATTTATGAGAAAAAAGATATACGCAGTTTTACAATACATCGTCTTCCTCGGCATCGGTATTTTTTTGATGTGGTGGCAATTAAGTAAAATGACTTCTTCGCAACGAATAGAATTTAAAGAGTCACTGTTGCATGCTAAATACATTGTTCTTATTCCCATAATTATAATGGCGATCTTAAGCCATGTAAGCCGTGCCATCCGTTGGAAAATTTTAATTGAGCCAATGGGTTATCGCCCTTCCACGGCTAATACCTTTTATGCAATTATGTGCGGTTATTTTGCCAACACATTTTTACCAAGAGCCGGTGAAATATTAAGATGCACCTTGCTGGGCCGTTATGAAAAAATTCCCGTAACAAAACTTATCGGGACAATTCTTATTGAAAGAGTATTTGATCTGTTTTGCTATTTTCTCATCATTGTATTTACTATACTTCTTCAGCTGGAAACAGTGAGTGCCTTTGTAAAAAATAAGCTATTGGAAATTTCAGGGCAAAAACAAAGCATTCCATTGTGGCTTGATCTGCTAATAATCGTTGCGTTTCTTGTTATGATTTTTTTCTTTTTAAGATGGTTGTTTAAAAGATACGCAAACCACCGTCACATCATTAAGCTTAAAGGCTTTCATATTGGCTTGAAAGAGGGATTCGCATCAATTATACATTTAAAGAAACGCTGGCAATTTATTTTCCATACTTTTTTTATGTGGGCTATGTATTTGCTGCAGATATATGTTGGGTTTTATGCATTGTTTGATACGTCAGGGCTAGGCTTAGGTGCTGCGTTTAGCGTTTTATCACTTTCCACGTTAGCGATGATTGTTTCCCCGGGTGGCATAGGAGCATTTCCTGTTGCGGTACAACAAGTGTTGCTTGTTTACTCAGTTGATAATATTTCTTTTGGCTGGCTCATGTGGAGTGTTACAACTCTTATAGTTATTATAATTGGCCTTATCAGTTTTGTTTTACTTATTTATACAAACAAAAATAAAAATGAAACAAAGCAATAATATTAAGGAACGAATTTTTGAAATTGAACAATTAAAATCGCAGATAAAATGGTGGCGGCTTATTAATAAAACCATTGCTTTTACTAACGGTGTCTTTGATATATTGCACGAAGGGCATATAAAAATTTTATCACAGGCTGCAGCATTTGCTGATGTACTTGTTGTCGGTGTAAACAGCGATGCATCTGTGAAAAGAATAAAAGGAAACAACCGCCCCGTGAACAATGAACAATCACGATCTTTGCTGCTGGCGTCGTTGATTATGGTAGATGCAGTTATTATTTTTGATGAAGACACTCCTTTAACTCTTATAAAAAATTTAACGCCTGATGTTTTGATTAAAGGTGGCGATTACACGCAGGAAACTATTGTAGGCGCTAACGAAGTAATTGCCAGGGGCGGAAAAGTAGAAATCATTGATTTGGAAAAAGGGTTTTCAACAACGGGCATAATAGAAAAGGTGAAAAATTCATAACCTAACCTTTATGGATAAACGCAAAATAATTGTAAGGGATATCAGTTGGCTTGCTTTTAACGGAAGGGTTTTACAGGAAGCTGGTGATGAAACTGTTCCGCTTAGAGAAAGAATTCGCTTCCTCGGAATTTTTTCGAATAATCTCGATGAATTTTTCAGGGTAAGGGTAGCTACTTTACGTCGTATGGTTGGCTTTGGCAACAAGGCAAATATGCACCTGGAAGAAACTCCTGATAAAATTCTTGAAGACATTAATTTCCTCGTCACTAACCAGCAAAATCAATTTAACCGCACCTGGACAAATATTCTTGCAGAATTAAAAAACCAAAAAATATTTCTCGTAAATGAAAAACAATTAAACAGGGAACAGCAAAAGTTTGTTCTGTCTTATTTCGATGACAGTGTAAGAAGCAATATTGTTCCGCTTATGATTGAAAGCATTTTGGCTTTTCCCACCCTGAATGATAAATCGATTTATCTCGCATGTAAATTATCAAAGGCTGATGGAAGTATTCCTCAAAGATTCGCCCTGGTTTCTGTTCCAGCACGCTTGCAAAGGTTTGTAATTCTTCCTTCAACAGAGCATGGCAATTACATCATTTTACTCGAAGACATTATCCGTTTTTGCTTGCCTAATATTTTTTCATATTTCGGCTATGATACTTTTTCATCGCACATTATAAAAGTTACAAGAGATGCGGAAATTGATATTGACAACGACATCTCTACTTCCTTAATTCAAAAAATTGAGAAAGGTTTAAAAAACAGGAAAAAAGGAAAACCCGTTCGTTTCATTTTCGACAAAGAAATCGACAGCCTTCTGCTGAACTATCTTATTAAACGGCTTGGCTTATCTAATAAAGATAATATTCAATCCGGTGGCCGCATTCACAATTTCAAGGATTTTATCAATTTTCCTGACGCGGTGTTTGAAAAAAAAGGCCAAAGAAAAAAACCTTTTGTGCATCCCTTATTAAAAGATGCCAACAGTGTTATTAATGTGGTTTTGGAAAGAGATGTGTTGCTGAATTTTCCTTATCATTCATTTGATTCTGTTATTGATTTACTTAGAGAATCTGCAATTGCTCCCGATGTTGTAAGCATTAAATTAACCTGCTACAGGCTTGCATCGGAGTCAAATATTATTAATGCGCTTACCAACGCTGTACGTAATGGAAAATCTGTTAGCGTAATTCTTGAGCTTAGAGCACGGTTTGATGAAGAAGCAAATCTTGAATGGAAAGAAAGATTAGAAGAAGCTGGTGTAAAAGTTTTTATCGGAACACCTAATTTAAAAATTCACGCAAAGCTTTGCCTCATAAAAAAAAGATTAAATAACCATACAGTGCATTTTGGTTTTGTAAGCACAGGAAACCTAAATGAAAAAACTGCAAAGCTGTATGGAGATAATTGCCTGCTCACAAGCGATAGAAATATTATGGCAGATGTAAACAGGATGTTTTCGTACCTGGAAAATTCTAAAAATATTCAGCAATTAAAATCATGTCGCAAGCTTATTGTAAGCCCTGTCAGCATGCGCAAGCAATTAAATTTTCTTATCGATAAAGAAATAAAAAGTGCGAAGGAAGGAAAAAGCGCTTCCATAATTTTAAAATTAAATTCATTAAGTGATGAAGAGCTGATAGTAAAACTTTATGAAGCAGCAAGATCCGGTGTAAAAATAAAAATGATTATAAGAGGTATTTATTGCATGTTTACAGAAAGCAAGAAATTTAAGAAGAAAGTTAGAGCAATAAGCATTGTTGATGAATACCTGGAACATGCTAGGGTTATGATTTTTCATCATGATGGAAAAGAAAAAGTTTTTATTTCTTCCGCAGACTGGATGGTAAGAAATATAGATCATCGAGTTGAGGCGGCATGCCCAATAGTTGATAAAGCAATTCAGCAAGAATTGAAAGAAATACTAAACATACAGTTAAGCGACAATGTAAAAGCAAGAATTCTTGACAATCATCTCTCAAATGAATATGTAGTAGCGGAGGGTTCGAAAAAAATTCGCTCGCAGATTGAAACATACAATTATCTTTTAAAGAAAAAATATACTGATAGTGAAACTGGCGGCAATTGATATTGGAAGCAACGCAGCAAGGTTATTGATTTCAGAAGTCACTGTTGACGATAAAAATAAAACTTCCTTTAAAAAAATCTCTTTAGTAAGAGTACCGCTGCGACTCGGTTTCGACGTATTCGAAAAAGGCGAAATTTCTGAAGCTAAAATTGTGCAGCTTGTTTATACAATGAAGGCATATCTTAATTTATTAAATGCCTATGAAGTAAAATTTGTAAAAGCATGCGCTACTTCTGCTATGCGTGATGCATCCAACAGCTCAGCAATAATCGACCGGGTAAAAAAAGAGACGGGGATTGAAATAGAAATTATTTCCGGCAGCGACGAGGCTTCTCTTATTTATGAAAACCATGTCGCTGAAAATCTCGATAAGGATCACTCATACTTATATATTGATGTGGGCGGCGGAAGTACGGAACTTACATTTTTCAGCAATAGTAAATTAGTATTTAAAGATTCATTTAATATAGGAACCATTCGTCTTTTAAAAAATAAAGTGACTGAGGAAATGTGGGATGAAA
>JBEPVC010000085.1:0-7949 GCA_041691235.1 Chitinophagaceae bacterium | reverse complement strand
TTGAATAAAGTATCAGTAATCAATTCATCTTTCCAGTTGAAGTTTATCCTGGTTGGCTTAGAAGATTTGTTCACAAAACAAAACGCCCAATCATCATTGGATAATGGCTTTACATAAATATCTACACTATCCTGTACTTTATATTTATAACCTTCCATGCCCGCTTTATCCTGGTCTATTGCAATTACTTCTTTATTAGTTAAAATTTCATTGGTCTCCTTTGACATTTTCCGTAAATCATTTCCTGCAATAAGCGGAGCAGCAAGCATACACCATAAAGAGAAATGTGTTCTGTCTTCGTTTACGCTCATACCGTTACCTACTTCAAGCATATCAGGATCGTTCCAATGGCCGGGGCCCGCGTATTTTCTCAATCCATTTTGCAGATCTGCAATAGGAATTATACCGGTTTGTTTCCATGTACCATGATCAACATAACCATCAAAAACAGCACTAATATCGCCGGTTGTACGCCAAAGTTGTCCAATATTTTCAGCCCATTCCCACGGCTTATTAGTTCCCCATTCACAAAGACTAAAAACAATAGGCCGGCCTGCAGCCTTCAATGCTTTGCTCATAGTTGCGTATGCTTCTTTTGCATTAATGCCTTCTGCATTACACCAATCAAATTTTAAATAATCAATTTCAAGCGAGGCATAAAATCTTGCATCCTGGTATTCGTACCCTCTTGTTCCCGGATAGCCTGCGCATGTTTTTGTTCCGGCGCAATTGTACAATCCAAACTTTAATCCCTTTGAATGAACATAATCAATTAATGGTTTCATTCCATTCGGAAATTTTTTTGGATCAGGAACAAGGTTGCCGGTAATGCTGTCTCTTTCCATTGCCATCCATCCGTCATCTAAAACAAGGTATTCATAACCTGCATCTTTCATTCCGGAAGAAATCATAACGTCGGCAATTCCTTTTACCAGTTCTTCGCTGATGTTTGTCTGGAAAGTATTCCAGCTATTCCAGCCCATCGGTGGTGTAAGCGCAAGGCCTTCAAATTTTTGTGCTTTGGTTGCTGACGTACAAAAAAGAAATGCGAGGATTAAGATTTTATTTTTCATATCAAAATTTTATTTCTTATCGTTTGGATAGATGACCAATTTTATCAAGGTAATAAATTTCATGCAAAGATAATCCTCATGATTACCTGGCAATTTATATTTCGTTTAATCCTAATCGTTATCCTCATTTAAAAAAATCATTTTTTATCAATAACCAAATACACGACTGACCTGGCGGGCAGGGTAATGTTAATTCCATTTTTTGTTTCGGCAGAATATGCATTAAGCGTTGCATAAGCCGAAGGCCCGCCGGATACGCCATCAGGCCCTTTTCCATTCACAAAAACTTTCCTTGAAAACTCTCCGTTATCTACCCCTCCTGTGAGTGTGTACCAATAAAAACGACTGCCCATTGATGCATTTGAAGTTATCTGGGTTATTTGTTTTGCTGTGCCTGTATTTACAAGTATTACACCTTTTTGGCCTGAAGAAAATGAAGAAGCATAAGATAATACTTGTGTGCTCCCTGTTACTTTTGAGCTTAACATTCTATCGCCAATCATTTTTTGAAAGTAATACATGTAGTAAAAAGCAGGGCGTGGTGTCCATTGCGTTACTCCGGGTTCATCGCCAATATTAAAAAGCCCCATATCATTTCCATTATTCCATCCATTGGCCAAATCCCATCTTCCGGTCATTCCATATTTATTTTTTAACGCTTCCCCCAATAAAATTGCGGCGTGCATTCCATTAATAAATGAAACCTCCTGCATAGAACCTTGTGATGTAATATTCCATTCTGTCATTGCAACTGGCTTTGTTGCAACACCCACACTGGCAAAGCCTGACGCCAAATAATTCATCATAGCAGTTGTATTATCACTCGCCGTATTTAAAATTACATCCGCTGAAGCATTAGTCTGGTATGGAGTATAGTAGCTGTGAATATTATAAAAATCATTTACCGCATTTACTTGTTGCAGCACGCCTGTATTCCATGTTTGATCCGTTTGCGTTTGCCATGACTCAGGCTGTTTTTCTAAAAGCTGTGAACCAATATAGATTGTTTTTCCAATCTCCTGTGCGGCAGCACGCATTGAATCAACAAATATTTTAAAATGCTTTCCATATAAATCGCCGGTAATTATTTGCGTTTGCCCGTCTTGGTTAGTATTTAAATCTATAAGGTATCCTGCTTCCCAGGTACCATTATCCTCATTACCGATTTCCCAGTATTTTGTACGGCCATTGTCATACCGAACCCAATCTGCTGCAAGGTGAGCTGCTGCTGCAACGGGGTTAGGGCCGGTTCCATACCGGGCATATGCGTAATTAATAGTAATCATTCCCTTGTTACCTGTTTGCTGAAGCATGTTATAATAATTATCAACCGACATTGTCCAGCTTTCATTATTTTTTCCATACCAATATCCTGCAGGCGTTGCGTTTCCGTTATTATCAAGAAGTGCATCAGGCGCATCTGCAGGATGAATTCCCTGTGGCTCATTCCAAAAAAACATATCACTTAAACTGCCGCCAGGGAAGCGGATAATATGCGGGTGAAGATTGGTAATGTCATTCATTAAAGTTGGCTCTGTTATCATTTGAGTCATCCAGATATTTCCGTTATTTCCAAAAACAGAATTTGGAACTTTTGTAATAATTGTTGATGCATCAATATTCACTAAAACAGAAGGTGATGCGGTAGATAAAGTCGTGTCTGTGAAAGCAGGCATAGTGAATGTTTTGGAAGTCCAGTCATCTAAAAAGAAACCAATAGTATTTGCAACAGCAGGGTCTGTAGGATTCGGATCCATATGAGTTGTATCCCCGCCACCAGGCCCCTGACCATTATTTGAAGGACTTTTTTGACACGCAAAAAAATACAATGAGATAGCAATTAAAAATGTGTGTACAATAGATTTTGTTTTCACGGCTATAAATTTAGGTGCAGCATTTTTTTAAATCAGATTTAAAAGACCATTATTCTAATTAAAATATTTTTGTTTTACTAACATTAAAGGTTGCTGTAAGATTTTCTATTTGTATTTTGAAATCACCTGCTTCCAGTATCTTTTTATTATTAGTATTCACAAACGCAAGATCTTTAAGCGGCAGTTTAAATGTCATTGTTTTTGATTCACCGGGCTTTAAATCTATCTTTTCAAAACCACGTAATCTTTTTACATCAGGTGTTAAAGAAGCAATAAGGTCTGATACGAATAATTGAACAGCTTCTTTTCCTTCTTTGCTGCCAGTATTCCTAACCGTTATGTTTATTGTTGCAGTTTCATCAGGAGAAAAACTTTTCTTATTAATTGTTATATCGCTGTACTCAAATTTTGTATAGGATAAACCGTACCCAAATGGAAACTGCGGACCAAATTCTCCGCCTTGAGGATTACCTTCTCCTTCGGAAGGTTTATGAATATAACCAACCAGAGAATTAGGATAACGTGGATAAGTTATGGGAAGCTTTCCGCTGGGATTCACATCACCTGCAAGAATATCCGCCAATGCATCGGCGCCAAAATTAGACGGAAGATAAATATCAAGAATGGCGGCCGCACCGGGTTCTATGCTATTAATAATTCTTGGCCTTCCTTCATTCAAAATTAAAATAACAGGCTTGCCGGTTTTAATCATTGCTTGTGCCAGTTCAATCTGATTGGGTGACAAATTCATATCATTAATATTACCCGGCGTTTCTGTATAACTGTTTTCACCAATGCATAATAAAATATAATCAACCTTAGCAGCAGCTTGTATTGCAGCATCTATATCGACAATAGAATCATCACTAAATTTTCCTGCCATATTATATGCAACTCCTTCCTTGTATTCGACATTTGTTGGTCCAAACTTTTTTTGAACCGCTTCAACTATCGTATTATATTTCTGTGCATACTCATCAGTCTTTTCCCCCTGCCAGGTATAAGTCCAGCCGCCATTTAATGTTCGCATTGAATTGGCATTAGGTCCTGTTACTAATATTTTTGCATTCTTTGGTAATGGCAAAATATTATTGCTATCCTTCAAAAGAGTAATAGATTCAGCTGCGGTATTATAAGCAGCTTTTTCAAATTCAGGGCTCCCAAATTTCGGATAGTCTTTTACGTTAGTAACAGGTGTGCCAAAAAGATCGAGCTCTTCTTTCACTCTCAAAATTCTTTTTACGGCATCATCAATCCTTGCAACAGAAACCTTACCTTCTTTCACCAATGCAATTAAATCAGTGCAAAACTCTTTATAATCATAAGGAATCATTGACATATCAATGCCTGCATTTACTGCAAGCCCGATGGCTTCTTTTATGCTATTGGTTATATGATCGCGACGATACACATTTTCAATATCCTGCCAGTCAGAAACAATAAAACCTGTAAAACCCAATTCGCCTTTCATTATATCAGTAAGAATATGTTTATTGATATGTGTAGGAATTCCATTAATCAATGCGGAGTTTACCATAACCGTTCTGGCGCCTGCTTTTACTGCTGCAGCAAATGGCGGCAGGTGATATTCACGCAGGTAATATTCAGGAATCCAGGAATCGCTTCTGTCATGTCCGGATTTTGGATCAGAATAATCCATATAATGTTTTATACTTACTGCTAATTTTTCTTTGCTTCCCAAAGGATCCTGAATGCCCTTTACAAATTGAATTCCCAATTGAGATATCAAATATGGATCTTCTCCAAAACCTTCCCAGATTCTTGGCCATTGTGGATTTGTTCCTAAATCAAGTACCGGGGAAAAAGTCCATGGAACGCTTGCTGCTCTTGATTCATACGCAGTAATTACTGCAGCGTTAAAAACTAATTGAGGATTCCACGTTGCCGCCTGGCCGATTTCCTGGGGGAATAACGTTGCACCGTAGACGTAGTTTGAACCATGATTGTCATCGAGCCCATATAACACCGGAATTTTTGCATTAGTTTCTTTTGCGGCGATTTCTATTTGTTCAATAACTGCGTTCCATTGTCCTGGTTTTAAAGGCGCGCCCGGGGAATTTAATAAGGAACCTATTTTATATTTAATAACTGCATCTCTTAATTTTGATTGATCAAAAACAAAATTATTATCCTGGATCTTTCCCAGAGATTCAACCGATACCTGCGCCATCTGCCCCACCTTCTCTTCCAGTGTCATTTTCTTTAAAAGAGCAGCTACTTTATTTTCAATTGCAGGATTTAATTGTGCATTTGTTGTCTGCATCGCCGATAAAAAAATAATTACCGCAAAGATTTTTATAGTTGTCAATTTTTTCATAATAGAGTTTATTTTCTTTTTCCTTTTCAATGTTAAATATTCAAAACAGCAAAGTCAATTTTGCAAAAGCACCTCAAGCATTTTTTCTGCGATTAGTTTATTACCTGCATCCGTTGGATGTATGCGATCAACTGTAAGAATACCTTTTTCCTGGTTACCAGGATTATTTTTTAAATCGTAATCCTGGAATGCTTTCCTCATGTCAATCAATTTACAATTATATTTTGCGGCAAGATCCCGAACCATCTTTGTATAATAATTCAAATCACCATCCTGTGAATTTGTTTCATCTGTTCTTTCTCCAATCACAGCAGGCGTTACCAAAATAAGCTTAATATTTTTTGATTGTAGCTTCTTTATAATTGCCGTATAAAATCTTTCAAATTTTTCAGGATCAGTGCCGGTTCCGGTTACTTTGTGGCCAACATCGTTTACACCAACCCAAATAAAAACAATGTCAGGATTTTTTACCATTACATCACTGTCCATTCTTAAATAAAGATCATACACTTTATCGTATCCAACACCTGCATCAATTAAATTATATTGTGATGACAAACCTTTTTGCTGCAGCGCCTCATTCATTCTTACAATAAATCCACCGGGGTTCATACCCATCTGCGTAATTGAATCGCCAAAAAAAACAATGTTCATTTTTTTCTGGCGGGCCATTGAAAATATAGCAATCGAAAAAATAATTAGAAAAAAAGATCGCACGAACATTTTCATATTTAATTTTTTAATGCTGATTCATATTTGGTAATCCTCTTTATCAATTCAATACAAGCCCTGCTATTATGATACGGACATTTCCAGGTTCCTACTTTATCTTCATTCATTATTGAACCATCTTCATTAACTCCCCAAAACCATTCTCCATTTTTTTTATCCAAAATATTTTTTTTAATAAACTCCCAGCTTAATAAAGACTGCTGCAAATACTTTTCATCTCCCGTTATTTGCCATGCATTGAAAAAGCCAATCATACTTTCAGCCTGCGGCCATGAATGCTTTTCTTTTACCAGGTGATCATTTACTACATCATACTCATACCAAAGGCCTCCGTCTTTGTCAAGCCCTTCCGTTACTGCATTTGCGAGTTTTACAGATTGTTGCTTTATTTTTTCAACCAATTCATCACTTCCTGACATTTCTGCTGCTTCCTGTATTAACCATGCAGCTTCAATATCGTGACCGTAAGAAATGATGGCTGATTTTTTATTCCATTGTTCATCAAAAAATAATATCAAATGATTAGTATCCTTGTCGATGATATGATTAAGAAAAATATACACCAGTTCTTTTATTTGTTTATTCAAAACTTCGTTTGCCCATACCCGGTAGAGATTTGAGAAACCCTCTACCACGTGCAAATGAGTATTCATTGATTTTTTTTCATTTGCATCTTTTTCACTCAAGCGCAAATCGTTTAATTCCTTCCAATCACAGGTAAGCGCTTCAATATAACCCCCATTTTCTTTATCATAACTGTATTTCACAATTGCGTTGTACAATTCAATTGAGAGATTTTTTGCTTCTTCATTTTTACTGCTGATATAAAATTCACTTAATGCATAAACAGCAAATGACAGAGCATACATTTGTTTTTTTGTATCAAGCGGTTTTCCTTTGGAATCCATTGTCCAATAGACTCCACCAAATTCTTTATCAATAAAATAATCATTTATATAATCAAAGGCTCTTTGCGCTGTGTGCAAGTAATCTTTATTCGGTAAAAGATTGTACGCAGCCGAAAAAGCCCATAAAATACGGCTGTTTAAAACAGAGCCTTTCGGAGCGTCTGCATAAACTTTATTGTTATTATCAAGCCTGCCATAAAAACCGCCATTTACATTATCAATTGTTTTTTTTTGCCAGAAATCAAGAATATTTTGCAATTCAATTTCCAGCTCTTTTTTATATTGATGCAAAATCTGATTCACTTTATTTTATACACAATTACTTTTGAACAAGTTTCTTCACTTCCTGGTAACTTTTTAACCGGCCATTTTTTTTATGTACTTCTTCACTCATATTTTTTTCTATAATGATCATCACAGTTTGTACAGAAGCTTCAGATGTTAAGCCATCACATGGGGTATTGATTACATAATCCAATAATTTTTTTATAGTAGTTGTAGCAACATGCATTTTTACATCTGATGAAGCATAGTAAATAAAAACAGTTCCATCTTCATCTTCTATCCAGCCATTTGCAAAAAGAACATTAGAAACGTCACCTACTCTTTCATTCCCTTCCGGAGCCATAAAATATCCGCCGGGTTTATAAATCACTTTCGTAATATCTTTTAAATCGGTCATAAACATATACAACACATATCGTAAACCATCTGCTGTATTTCTTACTCCATGAGCCAGATGCAACCAACCCAATTTTGTTTTTATAGGCGAGGGACCGAGACCATTTTTTGCTTCAGAAATAGTATGATATATTTTTTTATCAATTACAATTTCTTTTTTAATGACAGCATTTTCAATATCGTCGCATAAGCCAAAACCTATGCCACCACCGGATCCTGTTTCTACAAAACTATCTTGCGGCCTTGTATAAAATGCATATTTATTATTTATAAATTCAGGATGAAGCACTACATTTCTTTGTTGGGGAGAAGGAGTTTTTAAATCAGGAAGCCGCTCCCATTT
>JBEPVC010000084.1:0-8150 GCA_041691235.1 Chitinophagaceae bacterium | reverse complement strand
AATGATATAAGAACAACGTTGCAGGCATTGTATGCCATTTATGATAATTGCAACAGCCTTCATACTAACGCCTATGATGAAGCGATAACGACACCTACCGAAGAAAGTGTTCGCCGTGCAATGGCAATTCAATTGATCATAAACCGCGAGCTGGGAACAGCAAAAAATGAAAATCCAAACCAGGGAAGCTTCTTAATTGAAGAGCTTACCGATCTTGTGGAAGAGGCTGTGATGGCTGAATTTAATCGTATTTCAGAAAGAGGTGGGGTGCTTGGCGCAATGGAACGCATGTACCAAAGAAATAAAATACAGGAAGAGAGCCTGTATTATGAAACACTTAAACATACCGGCGAATTTCCCATTGTTGGTGTAAATACTTTTTTAAACAAGGCGGGCTCACCTACCATACTACCAGCAGAGGTTATACGCAGTACCAATGAGGAGAAAGATTTGCAGATAAAAAATCTGAAAGCTTTTCAAGAGCGGCATAAAGACAGAAGTGATGAAATGCTCAACCGCCTGCAGGATGCTGCTATCCACAATGGAAACCTTTTTGAAGAGTTAATGGAAACTGTAAAATACTGCTCGCTGGGACAAATAACACACGCGCTTTATGAGGTAGGCGGTCAGTACAGGAGAAATATGTAATTTTCCGACTGGACATAAAAAAAGCACTGCAATTACAGTGCTTCAGAAAAAGTGTTTCCTATTTATTTATGCAGTTTTCTGGTATATTCATCTAACCGTACAATTTTACCATCTTTTATTTGAAGATCATTTATGTAATCTGCTGAATCTTTTTTCCCTTTCATATCTTCCCATTTCTCCCTGTACCAAAATGTAACCCATTCATGTTTTTTATCTTTTGAAATAACCGATTCCCAATCATCCATTTTTATAGCCATACTTTTTATCCCGCTTCTCCATTGTGTAAACATTGCTTTGAGGCTGTCGTTCGACATTGTTTTATCCAAACCATCGAATTGAATATGTGTAGAGTCACCGAAATATTTCATAGATTCAGCAACATCTCCATTTTCAAAAGCCTTTAGTGCACTTAATGCAACCATTGTGTTTGCAGTACTTCCCATTTCCCAATTATCCGGGTGATCAATAGTGTATGGATAATTCATAACCGTAGCCGGGGCAGCCATAGTGCTGTCTTTTGAAGTACTGTCTTTCATTGCTTCCTTTGTGCCGGTTCCTGCATCATTGCACGATGCAAAAGCAATTGCCGATAAAAAAAATAACACCAATTTTTTCATAATAAATTTTTTAGAAATGATAAATGTAGGTGAATTCAGGAAGCAGCATCTTGTGTTACAGGCTCTGGCAAGATAGTAAAATGAAATACAAATAAGAAATATGAAATGAAATAATTTTTCAGAAAATATTTCTCAGCGGTAAAAGTCAGCCTGTTTTATCTTTGCGGAAAAAAATTTGATGAGGAAGATTATTTTTCTTTTTATTATTATCACCGTCACATTCTCCTGCTCTTCTAAATATTCTACTACCAATAGGGTTTATAAAAAGCAAGCCAAAGCTTTCAGTAAAACGATTCGTCAATCGCCAGCTACTGATATTTATAACACGCAATCGGGTTGGGTAGGCACCACTAATTTTGGATTAAGAAAACCCAACTTTGTAATCATACACCACACCGCGCAAAATAGCTGTGAGCAAACGCTACAAACATTTACATTGCCTCGCACGCAGGTGAGCGCTCACTATGTAATTTGTAAAGATGGCCTTGTGCATCACATGCTGAATGATTATTTGCGCGCATGGCAGGCTGGTATTAGCTCATGGGGAAATGATAAAGACATTAATTCATCATCTATCGGCATTGAGCTGGATAATAATGGCTTCGATTCTTTTCCCGCTGCGCAGATAAATAGCTTACTAACGGTACTGGCTACACTAAAAAATGACTACAATATTCCGGCGTCTCACTTTATTAGCCATGCAGATATTGCGCCCACCCGTAAAAATGATCCCAATGTAAACTTTCCGTGGCAACTGCTTTCGCAAAATGGCTATGGCCTTTGGTATGATGATACAACTTACATTTCCGTTCCCGATAATTTCAATAACCTGCAGGCACTACGGATTATCGGTTATTCTGTGAAAGACAGCAACGCAGCAATTGTTGCGTTCAAGCGGCATTTTGAAATGCAGGATAGCAGCACTGTTATTACCGATGGTGATAAAAAAATTCTATATGACTTAATGATAAAGTATGAATAAAAAAGATTTTGACAACTTTTAAAAAGGTTGTCAAATCTAAATCCTTCGGCAAAAAATTTTTAGATTGTACTTTACATTTTAATTTTTTAAAAGCATTGATGCACCTTTTCCCCGTTTCAGGTAAAATTTCCGCAAAAGAGTTTCTCATCGTTCCACTTATTCTTTATAAAAATGATCCGAATTTTATTCAGCCACTTAATAAAGATGTCAATGATGTTTTTGATTCCAAAAAAAATAAAACTTTTCGTTTCGGAGAATGTGAAAGATGGATACTTAAGGATGCGAATGATAATTTGATTGGCCGAATTGCTGCATTCGTAAATAAAAAATATATTAATAAGGGTGATGAGCAACATACCGGCGGCATTGGTTTTTTTGAATGCATCAATCATCAGCAAGCTGCAGACATGTTGTTTGATGTAGCCAAAAGCTGGCTATTGCAACATGGAATGGAAGCAATGGATGGGCCGATAAATTTTGGCGAGCGGGATCGCTGGTGGGGACTTGTGACCGAAGGTTTTAAACCTCCTATTTACTTAATGAATTATAACCCGCCTTATTATGTATCATTATTTGAAAACTATGGTTTTAAGAATTTCTATAACCAGGTTTGCTGGCATCTTTTTGTTGACACTACTCTTAATGATAAATTTTTTGTGCAAGCAGCAAAGTACAATGCTAATCCTGATTTCAAAGCAACCCGGATTAATAAAAAAAAGATAAAAAAATTTGCTACCGATTTTTGCACAATCTATAATAAGGCATGGGCAAGTCATGAAGGCAATAAGCAATTAACTAATGAAACTGCATATAAAATGTTTAATGCAATGAAACCGGTTGTGGATGAAGATCTGATTTGGTTTGTATATTATAAAGATGAACCCGTTTCATTTTGGGTAAACCTGCCGGAACTCAACCAGGTTTTTAAATACCTGCGTGGAAAGTTTGGATTTTTTGAAAAGCTGAAATATTTATGGCTTAAGAAAAAGGGAGTGTGCAATAAATTTACTGGGATCGTTTTTGGCGTAATCCCCGAGTTCCAGGGCGCCGGCGTAGATTATTATATGATTGTGGAAGGTGCCAAAGTAATACAAAAGAAAAAGCAATACAATGAACTTGAACTACAGTGGCAGGGCGATTTCAATCCAAAAATGTTAAACATCTCCAGAAATCTTGGAGCAAAGCAAAGCCGGATGCTTGCTACTTTCCGTTATATATTTGACCGAAGCAAAGAATTTAAAAGACACCCGGTTTTGAATTAAACCTAAAAAAATATTTCCGCTTCCACAATAGATTTTAATTTTTGTATCACTCCATTGAGTTATTAACCAAAACCAAAACATGCCGGAATCGTAAATCTAAAATCGTAAATTTGTCCTTCTCAATTATGGATAAATTTATTGTTTCAGCAAGGAAATACAGGCCACAAAACTTTAGCACAGTTGTGGGTCAATCGCATATAACAACTACGCTAAAAAATGCGATTAAAAATAACCAGCTCGCACATGCATTTTTATTTTGCGGACCACGGGGTGTAGGCAAAACTACCTGCGCAAGAATTCTTGCTAAAACTATAAACTGTGAGCACAGAACACTAGATGGAGAGGCTTGCAACATCTGTAATTCCTGCATTTCATTTGATAACGGAACTTCTCTTAATATTCATGAACTGGATGCTGCGAGCAATAATTCTGTAGACGATATTCGCTCCCTCGTTGAGCAGGTTAGATTTGCTCCGCAGGCCGGCGCATATAAAGTTTACATAGTAGATGAAGTCCACATGTTGAGTGCTTCTGCATTCAATGCATTTTTAAAAACACTGGAAGAGCCGCCACCATTTGCAATTTTTATTTTGGCAACAACAGAAAAGCACAAAATACTTCCTACCATTTTATCACGTTGCCAGATTTTTGATTTTAAAAGAATAACAAATAACGATACGGTTGAACACTTACAGGAAATTTGTGAAAAAGAAAATATTACAGCTGATAAAACTGCATTGCACATAATTGCACAAAAAAGTGAAGGGTGCCTTAGAGATGCCTTGAGCATTCTTGATAAAATTGTAAGCTTTACCAATGGCGAACTTACATATGCCAATACATTGGAGCATTTAAACATTCTTGATGAAGATTATTATTTCAGGTTTATGGAAGCGATGCAACATCAAAGTATTAGTGATGCAATTTTACTTTACGATGAAATTAACCGAAAAGGTTTTGAGGGCGATTTGGTTTTAAACGGCTTTGCAGAATTTATAAGAAATCTTTTGGTAAGTAAGGACGCAAAAGTAGCCATGCTTTTAGAAGTTTCTGAGGACTTTAAGCAACGATATCTTGATGTGGCTTTAAAAACAGATGCAGCACTTTTGTTAAGCGCATTAAATGTATTGAATGAAGCAGAAATAAATTACAGGCAGGCACGAAACAAGCGGCTGCATGTTGAGTTAGTATTAATTAAATTATGCTATTTGCAGCAGGCAATTGAACTGGTAAGTGATGGTGCACATGTGCATAAAAAAAAACAACTTGAAAGCGTAAGGCCTGTAGCATTTAAATCTATCACGCAGATTGCGTTAAAAGATAAAACCAACGTTGTAAAAACAATTAAGCCGCCCGAATCTAATAGGTTCAGAACTTCTGAATTAGAATCAACAAAAAGCAATGGCCAGCTAAAAACCGATAAGGCCACACTTATTATTGAAGAAGAAAAATTACCCGAAGTAAAAGTTATAGCCGATGATAAGCCAGTAACTAACGCAAGGCCACAAACGAAAACAAAGTTGAGCGGGCTTGAAAAAATCAGGCAAGAAGTAGAATTGGAAAATAAAAGAAATAATAATGTTACGAAAGAACTTAATGAAGAAGAGCTTTATGTAACATGGGGGCTATACATTGAAAAGCTTCAAAAAAATAAAAATCATTCGGGGGTTTCAAATTTTAAATCAGCTAAGCTCAATATTATTGATAATAATTGCATTGAAATAATTACAGAAAATAATATTCAGCAAAAATTTATTGAAGCTGAAAGAGCCGCATTGATTGAACATTTACAGGCACATTTTAATAACCGTTTTTTAACCTACAGGGTAATAATTGTAGAGAATAAAAATAACAACGCATTGCACGAGAAGCATCTTACTACCAAAGAGCAGTATCTAAAAATTATTGAAGAGTATCCATTGGTAAAACAACTGAAAGATAGGCTCGGACTGCAATTGGATTATTAGCAATAAAGAAAAATCTCTTAACCTATGTACACTATTTTGGGAGCTGGTGGCGCTATCGCTAATGAATTATCAAAAGTTCTTTTTGAAAATAAATTTCCTTTCACTTTAGTTAGTCGTAATCCAAAAGCAATTTTTGGAGCCCATACAAAATCAGCAGATCTAACAGATGCAGCACAGACCGATAATGCGGTAAAAAATTCTTCTGTGGTCTTTTTATGTCCTGGTTTAAAATATGATATAAGAATCTGGAATAAGCAATGGCAAGCAATAATGAACAACACAATTGAGGCTTGCAAAAAATACAATGCAAAGCTTATTTTCTTTGATAATGTTTATATGCTGGGTAAAGTAAATGGCGCAATGACGGAGGAAACGCCTTACAATCCTGTAAGTAAAAAAGGAGAATTGCGGACAAAGCTTGCAAGCCAGTTAATGGACGAATCAAAAGCAGGAAATTTAAATGCAATTATCGCAAGGGCTGCGGATTTTTACGGACCAAACGTAAATACAAGTGTTTTAAACATATTGGTATTTGATAAAATGGCTAAGGGGAATAAAGCGCAATGGATGGTAAATGATAATGTCGTTCATTCATTTTCGTTTACGCCTGACTGTGGTAAAGCTCTGTTTCTGTTGTCTCAAAGAGAAGATGCATGGAATCAGGTTTGGCATATGCCAACTGCAGCGCCACCTCTTTCCGGAAAAGAAATCATTTCACTAGCATCCAACATTTTTCATGCGCCCGAAAAACACATGATTATTGGCAAAGGAATGATTGCACTGCTCGGAATTTTTATGCGGACCATGTATGAAATGAAGGAAATGCTTTACCAAAATAATTCAGATTATATCTTCGATTCGTCAAAATTTAATAAGGCATTTGATTTCACACCAACGCCATATAAAGAAGGATTTGAATTAACAGCAGCTGCCTATAAAAAATAAGAAAATTTATTGTTTTTCGGCCTCGCGCGCTTCAACTTCATATTTATTACCGTGATAACCTTTTCTAATGCCTTCCCATAAATACATTAGAATAAATTTTAAAAACCCGTATTGTCGAAATTGCTGCAGGTGGCGGGTTTCATGCTTTAGCCATTTTTTATTTTGCAAAAATTCATCCTTTGTTACATTGTATAGATGAATAGTTTTACCAAGAACGATAGCAACATTTTGTGTTTTCAATTTTTTGGCGGCGAGCTTTGCTATCCATGAATTTTCTTTAATAAAAAATTCCATCCTGAAAAATTTACAGAGCTTATAGGTCAAGCGCTTTTAATATTTCTTCGCTGTGGATTTTTGACTTCGGCTTTCTAAATATTTTTTTAATAATTCCTTTTTCGTCTATCAAAAATGTGGTGCGATGCAAGCCCATATATTTTCTGCCATATAAATTTTTCTCGCCCCAAACGCCATATTTATCTATAATTTTTTTATCGGGATCGGCAACAAGCGTAAATGGAAGCTTATACTTTTCTTCAAATTTTTTATGCTTCTTTTCATTATCCGGGCTAACGCCTAAAATAACAAGTCCCTTTTTTTTAAGCAAAGAATAATTATCCCTGAGATTGCAGGCCTCAATGGTACAGGTTGGCGTATCATCTTCCGGGTAAAAATACAGAACAACTTTTTTGCCTGTAAAATCTTTAAGAGACACTGTATTTCCATTTTGGTCTGTAGATTTAAAATCTGGTGCTTTTGCTCCTTCCGTTAACTGGGTCATTTTATTATTTTTTTATCGTGTAAAGAGATAGATTTTTTCAGTTGGATTTCCCGCTTCATCCTGTATTGAAATTTTTAGCGCGTGACTTCCTTTACCGCACATTTCATCAAATTTATAGATAAATGAGCGCCCCTTATCATTCGTAAATCTAAGCCAATGGCCATCAAGTTCTGCCCTGAAATTTTTTATTTCTTCATTATTATCTTTTGGTGTAATTACAATTAATGAAGAACGTGAAAGATTTGCATTTTCTTTAAAGCTGCTGGTTAATGTTGGTGGAATGTTATCTGCAATTAGTTCGAAATTCCCAAAACTTCTGAACCTTGCGCTATAAAAAGTTCCATCTTTTTTTGCTTTCACTACTTCCGTTTTATCGCCCCCGCTTCGCTTAATAAGCATCCTGTCCTGCAATTCAACCGAGATATCTCTGTCTGCTTTTATTTTCACAGTTATCCCTCCATGTATTGGCACAAGGCCCGATAAGCATGAATGCATTTCGGAAAATGCCATTGCAGAAATTGCTGGTTTTGTTGAATGAATAAATTTTACGGAGTCATATAAGTCTTCGGGATCAATAATTAATTGCAAATTGTCGCTCTCGAAAATATTTACAAATGACGGATGAAATTCTTGTTCTTGTTTATACGAAACTGCCTGGGGTTTTACAGGATCTGCATTACGAGACCCCCGTTTTACAGAAAATTCAAGGGTTGATGTATTATCATAAGGATCTTTTACTACAATTTTTATTTCATGCAAATTGTCATCCGTCAATTCTATAACACCATCCCCATTAAAGTCTTTGTAAACTCCTTGTGGATATCCGGGCAATCTTGAAAGATGTTCAATGAATGGTCCGCCCGCGGCCCGTGTTTTATAATCAATATGTGCATTTACATATCTTGTTTCATCGTAAGTAATGCTGTCAATTTCAAAACCAGATAAAGGCTT